>NZ_JBFAPH010000346.1:0-6568 GCF_040675635.1 Streptomyces sp. NPDC049577 | reverse complement strand
TGTTGGTGAGGCTCGCGGCCTTCCGAAGATAAAGTGGGCATGTGCCCAGTCATAGTGGGCACATGCCCACTCGTCAAGGGGGATCCACTGTGCCGACAGGTGTGGCGATGCGCGACGCGCGCAGACAACTGTTCGACGCCGCCGAGCGCGTCCTGCTCCGGGACGGGCCGAGCGCACTGACCAGCCGGGCGGTGACCACAGAGGCGGGCTGCGCCAAGGGCGTCCTGCACCGGCACTTCGCCGACTTCGACGACTTCCTCGCCGAGCTGGTGCGCGACCGTCTCGCCCGGCTCGACGAACGGGCCGCCGCCCTGCGCGAGTCCGCCGGGACCGGCACCGTCGCCGGCCACCTCACCGCCGCACTGACGGACCTGTTCGATCACGTCGCCGTGGCGATCGTCGGCCTCGTCGTCTCCCGCGACGAACTGCGCGCCCGGCTGCGCCGGACCACGCCGGCCGGTGTCCCGCTCCTGACGGAGGCCGCGGCCATGATCGCCGCCTACCTCACCGCCGAGCGCGACCGCGGCCGCATCGCGGCGGACGCCGACGTCGACACGCTCGCCCCCACGCTGATCGGGACCGCCCATCTGCTCTTCGCCGACCGCCAGGGCACCCCGCCGGACGCCGGAGCCGTCCACAAGGCCGTGACCACGGTCCTCGACGGGGTCACCACGCATGGCTGACGAGTGCTTCGGGCATCCACGGCTCGCCGCGATCCACGACGCGCTGGACCCCGACCGGAGCGATCTCGACGCGTACGTCCGCATGGCCGAGGAGTTCGGGGCCCGCCGGGTGCTGGACATCGGCTGCGGGACGGGAGTGTTCGCCCTCCTCCTGGCCGATCGCGGGATCGAGGTCGTCGGCGTCGACCCTGCCGGGGCGTCCATCGATGTGGCCGAGGCCAAGCCGGGCAGTGAACGGGTGCGCTGGATCCGCGGTGACGCCACGGCACTCCCGCCGCTGCACGTCGACCTGGCGACCATGACGGCGAACGTCGCCCAGGCCATCGTCGATGCGGGGGCCTGGCAGGAGACCCTGCGCAGGGCGTACGCGTCCCTGCGGCCGGGCGGGCGGCTGGTGTTCGAGACCCGGGATCCGGCCGGGCGCGCCTGGGAGGAGTGGAACCGGGAGCGCTCGTACCGGGTGACGGAGATCCCGGGCGTCGGCGCGGTCGAGAGCTGGGTGCGGGTGACCGACGTGACCGGGCCGCTGGTGACGTTCCGGTGGACCTACGTCTTCGCGGCGGACGGGCAGGTGCTGACGTCGGACTCGACGGTGCGCTTCCGCGAGCGGGAGGAGACCGAGGCGGATCTGATCGCGCGGGGGTATGTGATCGACGACGTGCGCGGGGCTCCCGACCGTCCGGGCCGGGAGCTCGTCTTCCTCGCGCGGCGCCCGGCGGCGGGCTGAGCGCTCAGCCGCCCACCTTCGCCAGCACCAGCCCCTCCGCGTCCGCCGGCCCCTCCGCCACGAGGCCGCCGTCCGGGCCCCAGATCGCGCTGAGGCCGCAGGCGTCGTAGGGGCCCGCGGGCCCCACGTGGTTGGCGAGGAGGACGGGGAGGGCGTTGTCCTTGGCCAGCGAGGGGAAGACCGTCATGCGCTCCTCGGCGCCGCCGGTCCGGCCGTAGAGGGAGGACGCCAGGTAGGCGTGGCAGCCGTCGGCGGCCGCGCGGGTGGCCAGGGCGGGGAAGTGGGCGTCGTAGCAGATGGCGAGGGCGAGGGTCAGGCCGTCCAGGGTGAAGCGGCCGTCCTGCGTGCCGGGGGCGAAGCCGTGGGCCTGCTCGGTGGCCGTGACGTGCTGCTTGTCGTAGCGGGTGAGCAGGGCGCCGTCCGGGCCGTAGACGTACGAGCTGATCGTGGGGCCCGCCGGGGCGCGGCCCGGGCAGTTGACCACCGCGGCGACCGCCGACGTGCGGCACGCCTCGCGTATCGGGGTCAGCCGGGCGTCGTCCGGCGCCAGGGTGAGGCGCTCGGGGTCGGCCTGGACGGCGGGGAGTTCGTAGCCGGTGACGGCCAGCTCCGGGAAGACGACGAGCGAGGCGCCCCGCTCGCCGGCCTCCGTGACGAACCCGGCCATGCGGGCGACGTTGGCGTCGACGTCGCACGGCCGGGACGTGAACTGCGCTGCTGCGATGATCATGCCGCCATCATGACGGCCGGGCCGCCGTCAGGGCCACTTCCAGGATCGACCGTATCTGCGCGGTGATCGCCTGCCGGTTCTGAACGAAGGCGGGGTCCGTGATCTGCCCGGTGGCCGGGTCCGTGTTGCCCTCGCCGAACTCGAGCACCGGCGTGTGCAGATGCCCGCCGGGCACCCGCAGCCCGACGGCGTCGCGCAGCAGCGTCGCCCGGTAGGCGATCTCGTTGGAGAGGTAGTCGCCCCCGCCACCCGCGCGGGCCGTGGAGCCCGGCGTGGGGCCGTCCGGGCGGTGGATCTCGTCCGTGCCGCCGGCCGGGATCTCGGTGACGGACGTGTTGTCGTGCACCGGGTACGGGCCGGTGGCCGCCGCCGTGATCGCGGCGTACGGCAGCGTGGTGGAGGTCCACTGCGGCTGCGGGCGCACGGTCGGCACGTCCGCCGGAATGGGCACGGTCTCGGTGCGCGAGTCGTTCACGTTGTCCGGGTAGCCGCCGCGCCAGGCGCCGTTGGTGCGCTCGACGTCGAAGCGGCCGGGCCGGCCCTGGCTGATGGTGGTGAAGAGGTCCACCCGGCGGGGGCCGGTCCGGAAGTACGGCAGCAGGGTGCGCTCGACCGTGCCGTCCGCGAAGTCCGCCCAGCGCACCGGGAAGACGACGGCCTCGATCCGGGCCGGGCCGGCCGGGGTGTCGACCGTCGTGCCGTCCAGGGCGAGCGCCGCCGCGCCCGAGGGGTTGGAGCGGCGGGCGTCGGAGTCGAGCTGGAACGGGTCGAAGCCGGTGATCAGGACGCGCTTGACCGTGGAACCCGCCGGCAGGTTCACCGAGTCCTGGCCGCGCGAGCCCCGCTCCACCGCCGCCACCAGCGCCGCGCGCCGCCGCTCGGACAGCGGGAACGCCGGCTGCCACTCGTGCAGGGCCCGCGTCATGCCGAGCCGTGCCCAGTACAGCGGGCGGTCGTCGTCGCGGCTGAGGTCCCCGCCCGCCGGGCCGCGCCCCTGGGCCCGGTCGACCGCCCGCCGCCACAGCCGGCGGCCGCTGTCGGCGGCGAGCCGTTCGGCCTGGGCGCAGTCGCGGGTGGCGGTCAGGGCGCGGGCGAAGCCGGGTGCGACGTCGGCCATGCCGCCGCGGCGCAGGATCTCCTGCGGTACGGGTCCGGTCAGCCGCTCCTCCTCGGCGGTGAGCGGGGCGGCGGCACGCGGGGCGGCGTGCGCGGGAGCGGACAGGGCGAGCGGGGCGCAGGCGAGCAGAGCGGCGCCCAGGGTCAGTGAGGCTCTGGTAACGGGTCTCATGAGGCGGAAGGTAATCACCGTGCGGGCATGGGCGGTAGGGGACCGGCAACTCACTCTCACCAGCGATGAGTTCCGGACACAATGGCTGACATGCGAATAGCCGAGCACATCGCAGCGCCGCTGTTCGATCCCGGCAGTGGCCAAGGAGTCCGTCAGTTCGCCGAGTTGGGGATAGCCCTGTTGCTGTCCGCGCTCATCGGCCTGGAACGCGAGCGACAGCAGAAGAGCGCCGGTCTGCGCACCCACACCCTGGTCGGGGTGGGCACCGCCCTGTTCATGGAGGTGTCGATCCACGGCTTCGGCGCGGTCGGCGCGCTGGGCGACGCCCGGCTGGACCCCTCCCGGGTCGCCGCGCAGATCGTCTCCGGGATCGGGTTCATCGGCGGCGGCCTCATCTTCGTCCGCCGCGACTCCGTGCGCGGTCTGACCACCGCCGCCACCATCTGGCTGACCTGCGCCGTCGGCATGGCCTGCGGCGGCGGGCTGCCGCTGCTGGGCGGCGCCGCGACCCTGGTGCACTTCCTCGTCGTGCGCGGCTTTCCGAAGGTGACCCGCCGGATGTCCACGGCCCACGTCATCGAGCAGGTCGAGCTGCGACTGTCCTACCGGGCGCGCCGGGGAGTGCTGCCGCGGGTGCTGGAGCTGTGCACCAGGAGCGGCTTCCGCGTGACGGACGTACAGATCGATTCACTCGCGCGGCCCGACGCGGGCAGGCCCAAGGAGGCGGGCGTGGTGCTCACCCTGGAGGGCCGGGGGCCGGCCCACCCGCTCGCGGAGGAGCTGGCCGACTGGGACAGCATCCTCGGCGTCGGCCTGCGCACGGACCGCGACTCCGCCGACTGACCGTCAACCCCCGTCAGGGCCGGTTTGCAAACCGGTGCGGGTCTTCCGCTACGGTGCCTGCGGGGAGGCGGGAACACCTGACGATTCCCGCCTCCCCGCACACGTCTTCCCGTGCACGGCCGGCCGGGGTCACGCGTTGGGCCGCTCGGACGTGATCGTCCGGTAGGCCATGTCGGCCAGCTCCTTCTGGCCCAGCTTGCTGGGGTGGAACCAGTCCCACTGGCTCAATTCACGGCCGGTGAAGGCGTAGTCGTTGACCGCGCCGTCGTAGCGGCACAGCTCGTCCCGGGCGCAGACGTCCTTCAGCACCGCGTTGTACTCGCCGACCCGCTTGTCGACCAGGGCGCGCCGCTCGACGGCCGCCGTGTCCACCGCGTCGGCGTCGCCGAGCATCGAAGGGCAGACGCCCAGCTTCCAGACCTGCTTGCCGACCGGGTCCTTGCGCCCCTCGGACCACAGCCGCATCAGGTTCGGCACGGCGGCCACGTACACCTGCGTCTTGGGCAGGGCCTGGCGGAGCTCCTTCATCGAGGTCTCGAAGTCCGCGCGGAAGGTGTCGACCGGGGTCATGTCGGCCACGTTCTTGCGGCAGGCGTCGTTGGCCCCGAGCAGGATCGTCACCAGCTGCGGACGGTTCGCGACGGCGGTGCGCATCTGGTCCGGCAGGTCGGCCATGCGGGCGCCCGTCCGGGCGAGGTTCCAGCTGCCGGTGGCGGGGGAGGGCAGCAGCCGGCGGGCGAGGCTGTCGACCTCGCTGCCGGTGGCCCAGGAGACCTCCGGGCAGTCGGAGAGCACGGAGCAGGCGTCGAAACCGCGGGTGATGGAGTCGCCGAGGGAGGCGATCGAGGCCGGCCGGGTGTTCCAGGCGGGGCGCGGGGCGGGTTTCGGCGCGGCCTGCCGCGGCTTCTGCGCCGTCGCCTTCGGCTCGCCGCCGTCGTCGCAGGCGGAGAGGAGCAGCGCCGGGAGCACCGCGCAGAGTACCGCCGGAGCGGCCCGCCGGGGGCCGGTTCGCCTTCGGTCCCTGGTCGTGCGCATCGTTGCCTTCCCCCTCCGGCCGAGTGAATCTGTTCCGGTCCGACGGTACGTCACCCTGTCGGCCCCGGCGCACGGTAGCTTTTCCCCGGGGCAGTTGGGCGGGAGCCCGGTATGCGCGCCCTCCGGCAGCACCGCATCACAACACGTCACATCCTGTCCCATTTCAGGAGAATTGCCCCCGATGGTGTTTACTATTGGTAACCTCGTGACCTGGTGCGGGAGTGGCCATTGGGGCAGAATGTCTACGGCTGTCCCGGGCGGGACCGGTACGGACGCGAGGCCGCTGGGGAAGGCGAACCTCGAACCGCACTGGAGGTCCCGGTGACGACACGTGGAGTCCTGTACGTGCACTCCGCACCGCGCGCGCTGTGCCCGCACGTCGAGTGGGCGGTGGCGGGCGTCCTCGGCGTGCGCGTCACGCTCGACTGGGTCCGGCAGCCGGCCGCCCCCGACACCTGGCGTGCCGAGTTCTCCTGGCAGGGCCAGCCCGGCACCGCCTCGCGGCTCGCCTCCGCCCTGCGCGGCTGGCACCTGCTCCGCTTCGAGGTCGCGGCCGAGCCCAGCGCCACCGCCGAGGGCGAGCGCTACAGCTCGACCCCGGACCTCGGCATCTTCCACGCGGTGACCGGCATCCACGGCGACATCCTCGTCCCCGAGGACCGGCTGCGCGCGGCGCTCGCCCGTGCCCGCAGGGGCGAGACGGACCTCCAGACGGAGATCGACAAACTTCTCGGCAAGCCGTGGGACGACGAACTGGAGCCCTTCCGCTACGCGGGGGAGGGGGCGCCGGTGAGGTGGCTGCACCAGGTCGTCTGACGACGTCCTGGCGGGGACTCCGCGGCGTGCGGCGGTTCGGCACCGCCGGGCCGCGCCGTCGTGGTCGCTGCGGTGCCGAGCGCTGCGCTCGGCGTGCGGGGTGCGGGGTGCGGCGTGAGAAGAGGGCGGCCGAGTGCGATGCTCCGGCGCGGTCGGGTCCTTTCCGGTGCTCCAGCGCCTAGCGTGAGTCCATGTCCCGTATTCCCGCCTCCCCGACCGTCGCCGTGCTCGGTACCGGCATCATGGGTGCGCCCATGGCGCGTAATCTCGCTCGCGCCGGGCTGCCCGTGCGGGCCTGGAACCGTACCGGGGCCAAGGCCGAGCCGCTCGCCGGTGACGGCGTCGCCGTCAGCGGCACGCCCGCCGAGGCCGTCGACGGCGTAGTCCCGCTCGGCAGCCCGGACAAGGCCGCCGTCCACCTCGCCTGGGCCGTGCTCGGCGGCAGG
>NZ_JBFAPH010000345.1:0-6643 GCF_040675635.1 Streptomyces sp. NPDC049577 | reverse complement strand
GCCGGCGCGTGCGCGCCGGGCGTCGCGCGCGGTGTGCCCCCGGCGGCGACCGTGCGCAGCAGCCGCTCCGCCTCCTCGGCGCCGGGCCGGTCCGCGGGATCCTTGCGCAGCAGCCCCTCCAGTACGGGTGTGAGCGCGCCCGCCCGGTGCGGGGGCGGCAGCTCGCGGTCCACCACGGACCGCAGGGTGGAGACGGGGGTGTCCTGACGGAACGGCGAACGGCCCTCCACCGCCGCGTACAGGGTCACGCCCAGCGACCACAGGTCCGACGCCGGCCCGGGCGGCCGGCCCAACGCCCGCTCCGGCGCCAGGTACTCGGGCGAGCCGACCAGCTGCCCGGCCGCGGTCAGTGCCGAACTGCCCTCGACAAGGGCGATGCCGAAGTCGGTGAGCACGACACGCCCGTCGTTGGCGAGCAAAATATTTGCCGGTTTGACGTCGCGATGGAGCACTCCGACGGCGTGCGCGGCGCACAGCGCGGCCAGCACCTCGGCGCCGATATGCGCGGCGCGCGCGGGCGGAAGAGGGCCCTCGGCCTCCAGGACGTCCGCGAGCGACAGCCCGGCCACCAGCTCCATGACGATCCACGGGCGGCCCCCGTCGGTGGCCACGTCGTGGACGGTGACGACATTGCGGTGCGCGACTCGGGCCGCCGCGCGCCCCTCGCGCTCCAGCCGGGCGTACAGCCGCCCCACCTCGCTCCCGGACAACCCCTCGGGCGCCCGGACCTCCTTCACCGCGACGTCACGGCCCAGCACTTCGTCCCGGGCGCGCCAGACCACGCCCATGCCGCCGCGGCCCAGTTCGCCGAGGAGCCGGTAACGGCCCGCCAGTACGCGCCCACCGCCGGGATCCACGTCCCCACCGGAGCCCTCGCTCATGACGCACCCTCCCCCCGAGAGGCGATTCGGGGTGAATGTACCGCAACGCAGCGTGATTGCCTCCTGCCCGGTCGCTCCCCGCTTCCGCCAACTCACCCGGAGTTCCGGCCGGGTTGCGGCAGGTTCACGCCAGGTGTGTCAACGCCCTTGACGGGGTGGTGAATCGGACCCGCCGATGCGCGGGTGACGCGATGGGGCGATAGGGTTACCCTGCCTGGGCCGGGTGCCTCGTACGGGTGGGGAGTCTCATGGATCAGATAGCAATGCGCAGCAGGCCGCGCGTGCCTGCCATCACCTATGGCAGTGGTGCGTCGAGCGCGCGCCTCGACCGTCACCTCGCGGTGCTGGGCGGCCCTGCCGTGCCGCAGCGCGAGGCCGAGGGTGCGACGGTGCTGATGCGTGAGATCACTGCGCGTGATCATGGCCGGGTCGGGCAGAGCCGTACCGCCCGGGTGGCCCTGCTGGCCCCCCTGCGGCGACTGCGTCGCTCGCTGTTCGGCAACCACGCCTGACCGACCCCCGGCACGCCCGCACCCCGCACCACCGCACTGTGACCCCCCGTCGCCGCGCCGGCCGGCGACGGGGCGCGTCACCGGCCATGCTGCACTCCGTACGGCGTACGGAACTAGGATGGTGGTGAGGTGATGTCCCATGGCACCCGGCGGCCGCCCGCCCGTACCCGAGGTCATCTGGGCGCGCCCCGAACGCGCGGCCCGGGGGCCGCGTCCCGCCCACTCCCGCGCCTCGATCGCCGCCGCCGCGGTACGCGTCGCGGACGCTGAGGGCATCGACGGCGTCTCCATGCGCCGCGTCGCCGCCGAGATCGGCTGCGGCACGATGTCGCTCTACAGCTACGTGCCGCGCAAGGAAGAGCTCTACGAGCTGATGGTCGACGCCGTCAGCGGCGAGTACGACCTGTCCGCGGAGCCCACCGGCGACTGGCGCGCGGACGTCCTGGCCCTGGCCCGGCAGACCCGTGCCCTGATGCACCGTCACCCCTGGCTGCCGCGCCTGCTGTCGGCCGAGTACGGCTTCAGCCCGAACGCGCTGCGGTATCTGGAGCACTGCCTCCGGCTGCTGGAACCCCTCGACGCGGGCGGGGGAACGAAGATGGAACTGCTGTCCATGCTCAACGCGGTCGTCGCCGCGTACGTCACCCACGAGCTGTCCGCGGCCGAGCGGGCGCGGACCTCCCCGTACCCGCCGGGACGCGAGCGGGCGGCACGCCTCGACCACCTGGGCAAGCAGCTGGCGAGCGGCGCCTATCCGCGGCTGGCGGCGGTCCTGGCCGCGGCCCCGGTGGGGGCGGCGGCGGACCCCGACGCGCTGTTCGAGCGGTCGGTGAACCGGTTGCTGGACGGGTTCGACGAGGGCCCGGGGAAAAAACCGTTGCCGTGACGCCTGCGGCCGGTGTTGGCTGGGCGGCATGTCCGAAGCCGAACTGCTGACCGAGCGTCTTCACCTCCGCGGATGGCGGGACTCCGACCTCGCGCCCTGGGCGGCGATCAACGCCGACCCGGAGGTCCGCGAGCACCTGGGCGGTCCGATCTCCAGGGAGCAGAGCGATGCCGCAGTGGCCCGCTTCCAGGCGGAGTTCGCCGAGCGGGGTTACGGCTGGTGGGCCGTCGAGGTACGGGCCACCGGCGAGTTCATCGGCTTCGCCGGCCTGGACAGGATGGACGACGGCATGCCGTTCACCGGCGTGGAGATCGGCTGGCGACTGGCCCGCCGGGCCTGGGGTGACGCTGCGGTCCTCGAACCGGTAGCCGGGGCGGCGCGGGACCGGCCGCCCTCACGCCGGGCGGCCGGTCAGCCCGTCTGGAACATCTCCGCGGGCAGCGGCTTGAGCAGCTGGTAGAGATCGTCGGTGATCGGCCGGTCCCAGCTGGCGATGGTGACGAGGACGCCGTCGCTGCGGTCGAACTGGGTGCAGGAGACGCGGCTCTCGGAGCACTTCAGGCGCCGCACGATGAGCAGGTTGTCCTCGTGCATGACCGGGGTGTCCTCGGTCTCCAGGACCTCCACCGGCTCGTCGTGGCCCAGCGCGGCGAGCAGCTGCGCCACCTCGAAGGGGACCTGTCCCTCGGCCAGCTCCCGCGCCGGGGAGCCCTCGGGCAGATTGCCGATGATCATCGCGGGTCCGCGGCCGCCGAACAGGTCGTAGCGGAGGAAGACGCCCTGGCAGCTTCCGTCGGGCGCGGGCAGCAGCCCGGCCCCGAGGTCACCCGGCCAGTCCCCGGGATCCATGGCGAGGACGTCGAAGTCCGGCCCGGCGGGGGTGGCGGCACTGCGGCGGCGGAGGAAGGACATGCCCACATCGTACGTGCCCGCCGGGGGGCGGTGCGGCGGGGGAACCCCCTTCGCGCGGCCCGGTGGGCCGCCCCGCCCCCGCGCTCCCGCACCCGGGTCCCGGCACGCCGAACACGTGATCGTGGGGGTATCCGGCGTTCCGCCGCGGCGCGGGGTGCGGTCCGGGCTCAGGTGAGATCGAATTCGCCGTCCCGCGCACCGAGGACGAAGCCGCGCCACTCCCCCGGGCTGAAGATCAGGGCCGGGCCGTCCGGGTTGCGTCCGTTGCGCATGGCCACGAAACCCTCGACGAAGGCGATCTGGACGTCGCCGCGCGCGCCCCGGCTGCTGGACTGCCAGGTGGCGTTGGCGAGGTCGAGCTCGGGCCTCGTGTCGCCCGCCGGGTTCCGCGTCATGCTGTCGGCCACGTCCGTGCTCCTCCCGGTCCGCCGTCGTCGCGCCCACCCTAGCGACGCGGCCCCGTGCCCGACAGGCCGCGCGCACCGGGCACTTCAGCCGGTGGGCGGGGTGTCGGCGACCAGCCACATCGCGAAGAACTGGGAGCCGCCGCCGTAGGCGTGTCCCAGGGCCCGGCGGGCGCCGGGGACCTGGTGGTCGCCGGCCCGGCCGCGGACCTGGAGGGCGGCCTCGGCGAAGCGGAGCATGCCGGAGGCGCCGATGGGGTTGGTGGAGAGCACGCCGCCGGAGGGGTTGACGGGCAGGTCGCCGTCGAGCTCGGTGGCGCCGGACTCGGTGAGCTTCCAGCCCTCGCCCTCGGCGGCGAAGCCCAGGTTCTCCAGCCACATGGGCTCGTACCAGCTGAAGGGGACGTACATCTCGACGACGTCGATGTCGCGGCGCGGGTCGGTGACGCCGGCCTGGCGGTAGACCTCTGCGGCGCACTCGCGGCCGGCGCGGGGGGAGACGACGTCCTTGCCGGCGAAGAGCGTCGGTTCACTGCGCATGGCCCCGCCGTGCATCCAGGCGGGCCGGTGCGGGGCGCGGGCGGCGCCGGCGCGGTCGGTGAGGACCATGGCGCAGGCGCCGTCGGAGGAGGGGCAGGTCTCGGAGTAGCGGATGGGGTCCCAGAGCATGGGCGAGGAGCGGACCTTCTCCAGGGTGATGTCGTGTTCGTGGAGGTGGGCGTAGGGGTTCTTCAGGGCGTTGCGGCGGTCCTTGTAGGCGACGAGCGCGCCGGTGCCGGCGGGGGCGCCGGTGCGGCGCATGTAGGCGCGGACGTGCGGGGCGAAGAAGCCGCCGGCGCCGGCGAGGAGGGGCTGCTGGAAGGGGACGGGCTGGGACAGGGCCCACATGGCGTTGGACTCGGACTGCTTCTCGAAGGCCAGGGTGAGGACGGTGCGGTGGACGCGGGCGGCGACGAGGCTCGCGGCGACGAGAGCGGTGGAGCCGCCGACGGAGCCGGCGGTGTGCACCCGCAGCAGGGGTTTTCCGGTGGCGCCGAGGGCGTCGGCGAGGCAGAGCTCGGGCATCATGACGCCCTCGAAGAAGTCGGGGGCCTTGCCGAGGACGACGGCCTCGACGTCACTCCAGGCGAGTCCGGCGTCCTCCAGGGCGCGGCCGGCGGCCTCGCGGACGAGGCCGGCGAGGGAGACGTCACGGCGGGCGGCGGCGTGCCGGGTCTGGCCGATGCCGACGACGGCCACGGGCTCCTTGCTCATGTCCGGTCCCCTTCCAGCACGGCGACGAGGTTCTGCTGCAGGCACGGCCCGGAGGTGGCGTGCGCCAGCGCGCGGTCGGAGCAGCCCCGGTGGATGCGGGCGGCGGCCTCCCCGAGGCGGACGAGGCCGGTGGCCATGACGGGGTTGGCGGCGAGGGGGCCGCCGGAGGGGTTGACGGTGACGTCGTCGCCCAGGTTCAGGGCCTTGCGCAGGACGACCTCCTGGGCGGTGAAGGGGGCGTGGAGTTCCGCGGTGTCGACGGGGGCGTCGAAGGCTCCGGCGTTCTTGGCCGCGAGGCGGGTGGAGGGCGAGTCGGTGAGGTCGCGGACGCCGAGGGCGTGGGGCTCGACGCGGTGGTCGATGCCGCGGATCCAGGCGGGCCGGTCGCACATGCGGCGGGCGGTGTCCCCGGCGGCGAGGACGACGGCGGCGGCGCCGTCCCCGACGGGCGGGCAGTCGCCGGTGCGCAGCGGGCGTACGACGTAGTCGCCGGCCGGTACGGCGCCGCGCAGCTGGGCGTGGGGGTTGTCGCGGGCGGCGGCGCGGTTGCGGTCCGCGATGGCGGCGAGGGCTCTCTCGTCGGTCTCGCCGGCGTCGATGAGGGCCTGGGCCTGGAGGGCGGCGAGGGCGACGGGGTCGGGCCACAGGGGTGCGACGCAGTAGGGGTCGAGCTGCCGGGTCAGGACCTCGCGCAGGTCGCCGGCCGAGGACTTGCCGTGGGCGTAGACCAGGGCGGTGTCGGTCTCGCCGGTGAGGAGCTTGACCCATGCCTCGTACAGTGCCCAGGCGCCGTCCATCTCGACGTGGGACTCGGCGATGGGCGGCCAGGCGCCGGCGCCGTCGAGGGCGAGGGTGAAGGAGAAGGGGCGCCCGGCGAGGTAGTCGCTGGATCCCGAGCAGGTGAAGCCGGCCTGGCCGGGGGCGAGTCCGGCCTGGCCGAGGACGTCGGTCAGGACGGGCAGGAGCATCTCGGACTCGGACAGCCCGGGGGTCGAGCGGCGGTGGTCGCTCTGGGCGAAGGCGACCACGGCGATGTCGCGGGCGCGGGGCGTGCGGGCGGTCACAGCAGCCTCTTGTAGGTGTCGTAGTCGGCGTCGGGTTCGCCGGTGGGCCGGTAGTGGTCGGGGTGGCGGCCGTCGCCGGTCCAGACGGGTTCGACACGCAGTCCCATGCGCACCCGGTCCCAGGGGATGCCGGCGATGCGCCCGTGGAGGGCGAGGTCGGCGCCGTCCAGGGCGATGTGCGCGTAGACGTAGGGCACGTCGATGTCGGCGTTGACGGCGTTCTTCGCCTTGATGTTGACGACGCAGTAGGTGGTGACCGTGCCGCGGGGGCCGACCTCGACCTGTTCGGTGGTGGCGACGCCGCAGGTGGGGCAGGCGCCGCGGGGCGGTACGGCGACCCGGTGGCAGGCGGGGCAGCGTTCGCCGGTGATGCGGTGGCGGGCGAGTTCGCGGAGGTGGCGGCTCTGGGCGCGGCCGGGGGCGTAGGTGTAGTCGAGGCGGGCGGGGGTGGTGAGGGTGGTGACGGGGTCGGGGAAGGCGCCGTCGTGCGGGACGGCGGTGGCGGGGCGGGGGTCCGTTGGTGTGCCGGGGCCGGTGCAGGGTTCGAAGCAGGCGATGTCGGTGATGGCTCCGGTGCGCCGCCCGGCCCAGCGGACGCGGACGCGCATGCCGGTGCGGACGGTGCCGGGGCCGGGGGCGTCGAGGGCGTAAGACCGCGCCGACCGTGATCATGCTCGCCGGTCTGCAGGGTGCCGGTAAGACCACGCTCGCCGGAAAGCTCGGCCGCTGG
>NZ_JBFAPH010000344.1:0-6653 GCF_040675635.1 Streptomyces sp. NPDC049577 | reverse complement strand
GCGGGCCCCGGGGCCCGCGCGCCGCGCGCTCCCGTCCGCCGCGGGCACTCGGCGGGCATCCTGGGGTGACGTTCACGGCAACGCGAATGCGCCCGTCGCTCCACCGATAGACTGCGGACCAACACAAGCGCGTCAGGCTCACAGCGTCGTGCGTCTCCACGCGGCTGCCCCCCTCCACCGCCTTCGGCCGTCGGGACGGCCGTTTCGGAACTGGACCAGTGAGGACTGAGGACCCCGTGAGCACTGCTTCGTCTCGCAAGCCCGTCGTACTCATCGCCGAGGAGCTGTCGCCCGCCACGGTCGACGCGCTCGGCCCCGACTTCGAGATCCGGCACTGCAACGGTGCCGACCGTGCCGAACTCCTGCCCGCCATCGCCGACGTGGACGCCGTCCTCGTCCGGTCCGCCACCCGGATCGACGCGGAGGCCGTGGCGGCCGCCAAACGGCTGCGCGTCGTCGCCCGCGCCGGCGTCGGCCTGGACAACGTCGACGTCTCGGCCGCCACCAAGGCCGGCGTCATGGTGGTCAACGCTCCCACCTCCAACATCGTCACCGCCGCCGAGCTGGCCTGCGGTCTGCTGATCGCCACCGCGCGGAACATCCCGCAGGCCGACGCCGCGCTGAAGAACGGCGAGTGGAAGCGGTCGAAGTACACCGGTGTCGAGCTGTCCGAGAAGACGCTCGGTGTGGTCGGCCTCGGCCGGATCGGCCTGCTCGTCGCCCAGCGGATGACCGCCTTCGGCATGAAGGTCGTCGCCTACGACCCGTACGTCCAGCCCGCGCGTGCCGCGCAGATGGGTGTCAAGCTCCTCTCCCTCGACGAGCTGCTGGAGTGCGCCGACTTCATCACCGTGCACCTGCCGAAGACTCCGGAGACCCTCGGGCTCATCGGCGACGAGGCACTGCGCAAGGTCAAGCCGAGCGTGCGGATCGTCAACGCGGCCCGCGGCGGCATCGTGGACGAGACGGCGCTGGCCGCCGCCCTGAAGGAGGGCCGGGTGGCCGGCGCCGGGCTGGACGTCTACGCCGTCGAGCCGTGCACCGACTCCCCGCTGTTCGAGTTCGACAACGTGGTCGCCACCCCGCACCTGGGCGCCTCCACGGGCGAGGCCCAGGAGAAGGCCGGCATCGCGGTCGCGAAGTCGGTGCGCCTGGCGCTGGCCGGTGAGCTGGTGCCGGACGCCGTCAACGTCCAGGGCGGGGTGATCGCGGAGGAGGTCAAGCCCGCGCTGCCGCTCGCCGAGAAGCTCGGTCGCATCTTCACCGCGCTGGCCGGGGAGGTCGCCGTGCGGCTGGACGTCGAGGTCTACGGCGACCTCACCCAGCACGACGTGAAGGTCCTCGAACTGTCCGCCCTCAAGGGCGTGTTCGAGGACGTCGTCGACGAGACCGTCTCCTATGTGAACGCCCCGCTCTTCGCCCAGGAGCGCGGCGTGGAGGTCCGGCTGACCACGGGTTCGGAGTCCCCCGAGCACCGCAGCGTGGTGACCGTCCGCGGCACGCTCGCCGGCGGTGACGAGGTGTCGGTCTCCGGCACGCTCGCCGGTCCCAAGCACCTCCAGAAGATCGTCGCCGTCGGCGACCACGACGTCGACCTGGCCCTCGCCGACCACATGGGCTTCCTGCGCTACGGCGACCGCCCCGGCGTCGTCGGCACCCTCGGCCGCATCCTCGGCGAGGCCGGCATCAACATCGCCGGCATGCAGGTCTCCCGCGCGGCGGAGGGCGGCGAGGCCCTGGTCGCGCTCACGGTCGACGAGGCGATCCCGGCCTCGGTCCTCGCGGAGATCTCGGAGGAGATCGGCGCGGCGTCGGCGCGCGCGGTCAACCTCGCCGACTGAGACCTCGCCGACTGAAGACCGCGCCGACTGAAGACCGCGCCGACCGAGACGGCGCACGGGCGGCCGGGCGGGACGGCCCGCCCGCCCGTGCCCGTCCCCACCGCCCCGGGGGCGCTCGCTACGCTCGGTGCATGGGTGCACCAGAACAGTCCGCCGATCCGCCCTATCTGCGGATCGCCGCCGAACTCCGTGACCGCATCGCGTCCGGCGAGCTGGGCGCCGGTGAGAAGGTGCCGTCGACCCGGCAGATCACGCGGGAGTGGGGCGTGGCGATGGCCACCGCCACGAAGGTCCTCACCGTCCTGCGCCGGGAGGGGCTGGTCCGGGCGGTGCCCGGCGTCGGCACGGTCGTGGACGCCCCCGGCCCGGCGAGGACGGTGCCGGCCCCGCGGCGCCCCCGGCGGCGCGAGACTGACCCGGCGCTCACGCGCGAGCGCGTCGTCCGGACGGCCGTGGCCCTCGCCGACGCCCAGGGTTCGGCGGCGCTGTCGATGCGCGCCATCGCCGCCGAGCTCGGTGTCCCCACGATGTCCCTGTACCGGCACGTCTCCGGCAAGGACGAGCTCGTGGAGCTGATGGCCGACGCTGTGTTCGGCGACATCGAACTCCCCGCCGACGGGGCGGCGGACTGGCGCTCCCGGCTCGCGGCCTCCGCGCGGTTGCAGTGGGCGCTCTACCGCCGTCACCCGTGGCTGGCGAAGGTCATGTCCTACACCCGCCCGCTGCTGTCCGGCAACGCGATCGCCCTGATGGAGTGGACCCTCGCCCCGGTCCGCGGCCTCGGCCTCGCGGCCGGCGAACTGCTGCACATCTCGGTCACCGTCTCCGGGTACGTCCGCGGCATCGCGGTCAACCTGGAGGACGAGGCGGAGGCGGAGCAGGACACGGGCCTGACGAACGACGAGTGGCTCGACTCCCGCGAAGGACGGCTGGGCGAGCTGCTGGCCCTGGGCCACTACCCGGTCTACCAGCGCATCCTCGGCGAACCGGACCACGACTTCTCGCTGGACTCGATGTTCGAGTTCGGTCTGGAGCGGCTGCTGGACGGGCTGGGGATCTTCCTCGCCGGGGCGCGGGGCGGGGCGCCGTCCGCTCGCTGACCCGGGAAACAAGCCGCCCCCGGCCGGGCTGGGGGGCCTGGCCGGGGGCGGAGCTCACCGCGGGGCGGGTCAGCCCATGTGCGGGTAGCGGTAGTCGGTCGGCGGGACCAGGGTCTCCTTGATGGAGCGGGTCGAGACCCAGCGCTGGAGGTTGCTCGCGGCACCGGCCTTGTCGTTGGTGCCCGACGCGCGGCCGCCGCCGAAGGGCTGCTGGCCGACGACGGCGCCCGTCGACTTGTCGTTGATGTAGAAGTTGCCCGCGGCGAAGCGGAGCTTCTCCATCGCGTCGGCGACGGCGTAGCGGTCCTGGGCGATGATCGAGCCGGTCAGGGCGTAGGCCGAGACGGACTCCATCTGCGCCAGCATCGCGTCGAAGTCGGCGTCCTCGTAGACGTGGACGGCGAGGATCGGGCCGAAGTACTCGGTCGTGAAGACCTCGTTCGCCGGGTCGGTGCACTCGATGACGGTCGGGCGGACGAAGTAGCCGACCGAGTCGTCGTAGCTGCCGCCGGCGATGATCGTGCAGGTCGGGTCGGCCTTGGCACGGTCGATCGCGGCCTTGTTCTTGGCGAAGGAGCGGTCGTCGATGACGGCGCCGATGAAGTTCGTCAGGTCGGTGACGTCACCCATGGTGATGCCGTCGACCTCGGCCGCGAACTCCTCCTTGAAGCCGTCCTCCCAGATGGAGCGCGGGATGTAGGCGCGGGAGGAGGCGGAGCACTTCTGGCCCTGGAACTCGAAGGAGCCGCGGGTCAGAGCGGTCTTCAGCACGGCGCGGTCGGCGCTCGGGTGGGCGACGACGAAGTCCTTGCCGCCGGTCTCGCCGACCAGGCGCGGGTAGGACCGGTACTTCTCGATGTTGTTGCCGACCGTCTTCCAGAGGTACTGGAAGGTCTTGGTCGAGCCGGTGAAGTGGATGCCGGCCAGCTCGGGGTGGTTCAGGGCCACCTCGGAGACGGCGATGCCGTCGCCGGTCACCAGGTTGATGACGCCCTTGGGCAGGCCCGCCTCCTCCAGCAGCTGCATCAGCAGCACGGCGGAGTGGGTCTGGGTGGGGGACGGCTTCCAGACGACCACGTTGCCCATCAGGGCCGGGGCGGTCGGCAGGTTGCCGGCGATGGCCGTGAAGTTGAACGGCGTGATCGCGTAGACGAAGCCCTCCAGCGGGCGGTGGTCGCTGCGGTTCCACACGCCGGCGGAGTTGGCGACCGGCTGCTCGGCGAGGATCTGACGCGCGAAGTGCACGTTGAAGCGCCAGAAGTCGACGAGCTCGCAGGGGGTGTCGATCTCGGCCTGCTGGGCGGTCTTGGACTGGCCGAGCATGGTGGAGGCGGCCATCGTCTCGCGCCAGGGGCCGGCCAGCAGGTCGGCGGCGCGCAGGATGATCGCGGCACGGTCGTCGAAGGACATCGCGCGCCAGGCCGGGGCGGCGGCCAGGGCCGCGTCGATCGCGTCCTGGGCGTCCTGCTGGGTGGCGTTGTGGAAGGTGCCGAGGACGGCCGCGTGGTTGTGCGGCTGCACGACCTTGACGGGCTCGCCACCGCCCATGCGCTTGACGCCACCGATGGTCATCGGCAGGTCGATGGGGTTGTCGGCCAGCTCCTTGAGCTTGGCCTCCAGCCGGCCGCGCTCGGCCGAGCCGGGGGCGTAGCCGTGCACCGGCTCGTTGACCGGCGCGGGGACCTGGGTCACAGCGTCCATGAGTTCCGTGTCTCCTTACGGGCTCTTTGCGGTGGGGCGGGGTCTCAGCCCTTGGTGAGAATGGAGCGGGCGAAGAACAGCAGGTTCGCGGGCTTCTCGGCGAGGCGGCGCATGAAGTAGCCGTACCAGTCGGTGCCGTACGCCGTGTAGACGCGCATCCGGTGGCCCTCCGCGGCCAGCCGGACGTGCTCGTCGCTGCGGATGCCGTACAGCATCTGGAACTCGTACTCGTCCAGCTTGCGGCCCGCCTGCCGGGCCAGCTCCTGTGTGATGGCGATCAGTCGCGGGTCGTGCGAACCGATCATCGGGTAGCCCTCGCCCGCCATCAGGATCCTGACGATGCGGACGAACGCCTTGTCGATCTCGGCCTTGTCCTGGTACGCGACGGAGGCGGGCTCCTTGTACGCACCCTTCACGATACGCACCCGGCTGCCGGCCGCGGCGAGACGCCGGGCGTCGTCCTCGGTGCGGAAGAGGTAGGCCTGGATGACGCAGCCGGTCTGCGGGAAGTCCTTCCGGAGCTCCTCGTGGATGGCGAACATCGAGTCGAGGGTGGTGTGGTCCTCGGCGTCCAGCGTAACCGTGGTGCCGATGGCGGCGGCGGCCTCGACGACGGGGCGGACGTTGGCGAGGGCCAGCTCGTGGCCGCCCTCCAGCGCCTGGCCGAACATGGAGAGCTTGACCGACATCTCGGCCCGCTCGCCCAGGCCCAGCTCCTTGAGGCGCTCGATGAGCTCCAGGTAGGCGTCGCGCGCCGCGTAGGACTGCTCGACGGTGGTGATGTCCTCGCCCACCACGTCGAGGGTGACCTCCAGGCCCTTGGCCGCGGCGTCCTCGACGATGGGAATGACCTGGTCGACGGTCTCGCCGGCGATGAAGCGGTCGACGACCTGCTTGGTGCCCGGGGCGGCCGAGACGAAACGGCGCATGCGGTCGCTGCGCGAAGCGGCGAGGATCACGGGACCCAGCACGGGCACCTCCACGATGACGGCCGGTCCCACCTGGGGAAACGGCATAAGTAACTCATCGTGAAACTTAGGATTCGCGGCCATCCTCCCGCCATCGACAGCTGTCACGCATCCGTGGCCGGGATCTCAGACATGTGTATGAGAATGGATACGGTACGGACGGATCGGGAACGGGGGCGCCATGCGGGGCGAGTATCAGCAGCTCGTGGACGAGATCTCGGCGGCGCTGGGCGCTCCCGCCACGCTGGAGGACCGGGATTTCGGTCTCATCGCCTTCGGCGCCCACGGGGGTGACGACGATCTCGAGCTGTCCATGGACCCGGTGCGCACCCGGTCGATCCTCCAGCGGCGGTCGACGGCGGCGGTCCGGGCGTGGTTCGAGGGCTTCGGCATCGCGCGGGCGCAGAGTCCGCTGCGCATTCCGCCGGACCCGGCGGCCGGGGTCTTCAAGGGCCGGATCTGCCTGCCCGTGCGGCACCGGGGCGTGGTGCACGGCTATGTGTGGCTGCTGGACGACGGTCCGCTGTCGGGGCTGGAGCTCGGCCCGCGGGGCATGGACGCCCGGCTGGTGCAGGCCATGGAGACGGCGGCCCGCATCGGGGCGCTGCTGGCGGCCGAGGCCCGGGCGGGCGCGGAGCTGGGCGAGCTGCTGCGTGAGCTGCTGACCGCGCGGCCGGCTGCCGCGGAGGCGGCGCGGGCTGCGCTGCGGGAGGCGCTGGGGCCGGCGGCGGACGGCCCGCTGGCGCTGGTGGCGGTGGTGCCGTGGCGGCCGACGGGCGAGGGGGACGGCGAGGACGGCGGCGCGTCGGCGCTCGCGGCGCAGTCGGGGGTGGCCGCGATGTGCCCGCTGCCCGGGGCCCTGCCGGACGGCTCGGCGGCGCTCGCCGCCCTGGTGCGGCTGCGGGCCACGACCTCCCAGGCCCCGGCCCGTACGGCGGCGGACCGGCTGCATGCGGTGAAGCCCGAAGCCGACGTGCTCGGGGTCGCAGATCACGCTGCCGGGCAGCCGCCGCTGGAGCTCGTGTGCGGTCTGTGTCTTGCCG
>NZ_JBFAPH010000343.1:0-6655 GCF_040675635.1 Streptomyces sp. NPDC049577 | reverse complement strand
GCCGTTCACCACGAGCACCTGAGTTGCCGGAGTCGGCGGGTCGGCCGCGTGGGCCGTCCCCGCGGACAGCCACACAGCACCGGCCAACAGCAGCGCGGCCATCGAACGCTTCGGGATTCGCATGCCCGGTTCAACGGCCGTCACCGCCGGAGGTCACCCGTCCCGGGTGATCGCCAGCAGGGCCATGTCGTCGCTGGTGCGGCCGCCGGAGTGGCGGCCCACGTCGGTCAGCAGGGCGTCGAGCAGTGCCTCCGGGCCGGGGAAGGTACGCCCCGGCAGCCGGGTGGCCGGGTCGTAGAAGACGCCGGCGCGGTTGCGGGCCTCGGTCAGGCCGTCGGTGTAGAGCAGAAGCGTCGCCCCCGGCGGGAACGGGACCGTGTCGGTCCGGATCTCCTCCGGGCCGAGCTCCGCCAGGGCGAGGGGCAGGGCTGGTTCGGAGGGTTCGACGGGGTGGGCGGCGCCGTCGCGGAGCAGCAGCGGGGGCGGGTGGCCCCGGTTGATCAGGTGGAGTACGTCGCCCTCGGGCGGTATCTCCGCCAGGACGCCGGTGACGAAGCCCTCGATGTGTTCCGGGCCGGTTCGCCGATCCGCTTCCCTGCGCAGTGCCCGTTCCAGCCGGTGGGCGACGCCGGCCAGGGTGGGTTCCTCCTCGGCGGCCTCCCGGAAGGCGCCGAGTGCCACGTCCACCACCTTGACCGCGCCCAGACCCTTGCCCCGTACGTCGCCGATCACGCAGCGGACCCCGTACGGGGTGTCCTGTACTCCGTACAGGTCACCGCCGATCTGGGCGTCCTTGACGGCCGACTGGTAGCGCACGGCGATGCGCAGGGGGCCGATGGAGGGCGGCAGTTCCGGCAGGAGGGCGCGTTGCAGGGCGACGGCGATCCGGCGGGCGGACTGCAGGCGCACGTCGCTGTAGTGGATGAGGCGGTTGACGACGACGGCCAGGGCGGAGACGGTCGCGACCGCGGCCAGTTCGCTCCGTCCGCCCGAGTCGCCGATGAAGCCGAAGTGGGTGAGCAGTGCTGCGTCGGCGACGCAGGCGCCGATGCCCGCCAGGATCGTCGCGCGCAGGGACAGCAGCGCGGCGGCCGTCATGGGAGCCGCCGTGTAGAAGGCCTCCGCGCTGAAGTGGGGGGAGGTGGAGTAGTCGAGGAAGGCGCCCACGACGAGGAGGAGGGCGGGCAGGAGCGACAGGTGGGCCAGGCAGCCGCGCCGTACGGCGGTGCGGCCCGCGCTCGGTGTCCTCACCTGCCCGCTCCCGCTCTCGCGTACACGCAGTCCAGCATCCCCGGCCGGGCTCGGCGCTGCCAGCCGGGGGCGGCTGCGGGGCACCGGCCGTGTGATCGCCGGTCAGGTGCTGAGCAGGCGGTTGAAGAAGGACCGGTAGCGGCGCAGGGCCTTGCGGAGGTCCTCCGTGTCCACCTGTTCGCCCTGGCTCCACTGGCCCTCGAGGTCCTGCTTGTGCTCGGCGAAGGTGGCCGCCAGGGTCTGCATGACCTCCGCGACCAGGGTGTCGGCGGCGTGCACGGCCTCTCTCGGGTCGTCCACGAACCTGCTCTGGACCTCTTCCCAGCGCTCACGGTAGCCCTGCTCGTCCTCTTCCGGCAGCAGCCGCGGGAGGTCCTCCTCCGTCGTGTCCCCGGCTTCCTCCGTCGTGTCCCCGGCCTCCTCCGCCGGCTCGGGCTCGGTGGTTCCCTCTGTCTCCTCCGTCTCTTCCGTCTCCTCCAGGGGCGCGGTGCTCTCGCCCGGGTAGGTGGGGACGCCGGAGGGCGTCTCTTCGGTGAGGTCCGCCGATCGCTCCTCGGCCGGCTGGGCGAGGTCCTCGGTGGACAGACCGCGTTCCGGGCGGTCGGGTATGTCGTTGCTGCGCATGATGTCCTCCGTCCCGGCCGTATCGGTACTCAGGCCGGAAGGGTGGGTGGTTCAGGTGCGGGCGTGCTGTGCCCGTCCGCCGTTGGAGAGCAGCTCGTCGAACAGGGCCCGGTAGTGCACCATGGCGCCGCGCAGCTGCTCGGTGGTGGCCTTGGTGCGGGTGCTGAGCGTTTCGACCTCGTGGGCGGCGCGATAGTGCTCCAGGGTGCGACCGTGTTCCACGGAGAGGTCCTTGAGCTGCTGCTCGTATCCCTCGGTCGGATAGCCGCGCTCGTGCATCAGAGAGGTCACCAGGCGATCCGCGTCGTGCACGGCGTCCTCGGGCCGGTCCACGAATTCCTGCTGCACGCTGCTCCACTCCCGGGTGTACCGGTCGCGCACATTGTCGGGCAGCGGCTTGATGGTCAGCTCGTCGTGGCGCTTCTCGCGGGCCCTGAGCTCCCGCTCGCCGGCGAGCCTGCTGTCGGCGCGCTCAACCGTCCGGTCGTACTCGGGACCGAAGCGTTCGCGGAGGCGGTGACGCCGTGTGATCGTCCAGACAGCCACCGCCACCAGGGCGATCACCACGACGACCGGGATGATGATCTCCAGAAGTGTCCCTGTTGACATGGAGCCGCACCCCCTTACTGTGTGCCGGACAAGGACCATTTTAGGTGGTTTTGATTCGTTTCTGATCGGTGATGTCGAAGGGGTACCGGCGTGCCCCCCGCCGCGGCTGCGAAAGGCTCTGCCATGTCCCTCAGTGATCAGCGCGTCGTCATTCTCGGCGGCACCTCCGGCATCGGGCTCGCCACGGCGGACCTGGCCACCCGGGAGGGGGCGGAGGCGGTCGTCGTCTCCAGCAACCCCCGCAGTGTGGAGCGGGCTCTGGCGTCGCTGCCGGAGGGGAGCACCGGAGAGGTCGCCGATCTGACGGACGTCACGCAGATCGCCGCCGTGTTCGACCGGATCGGTTCCTTCGACCATCTCGTGTACACGGCCGGTGAGCCGCTGGCTCTGATGCGGCTGGACGCCCTGGACATCGAGGCCGCGATGGCGTTCTTCACCCTGCGGTGCTTCGGCGCGCTCGGTTCGGTCGGTGCCGCGCTGCCGCATCTGCGCCCGGGCGGGTCGGTGGTGCTGACCAGCGGGACCGCCGCGCTGCGGGCCGCGCCGGGCTGGACCGTGGCCGCCGGGGTCTGCGGCGCCGTCGAGTCGATGGTGCGGGCGATGGCCGTCGAGCTGGCCCCGCTGCGGGTCAACGCGGTGCGCCCCGGGGTGGTGCGTTCGCCCTTGTGGTCGCGGATGGCGGAGGCCGAGCGCGAGCGGTGGTACGAGCGGACGGCCTCCGGCGTTCCGCTCGGCCGGGTCGGGGAGGTGGTGGACGTCGCGGAGGCATACGTCTTCCTGATGCGGCAGCGTCATGCCACGGGCACCGTCGTCACCGTGGACGGCGGGACCCTGGTGGCATGACGGCGGGCCGGGGAGTCAGCTCCTCCGGCCCGCGTGGCGCTCGAGTTCGGGGAGCAGGGACGGGTTGACGATGGTGAGGATCGCTTCGACCTGCCGCGGGTCGGCGGCCTTCCAGAGGACCTCGCGGGCGGCCCGGTACTTGGCGGCGAGCCGTTCGCGCCGGTCGGCCGGGAGGCGTGCGGCGCGGTCGGGGTGACTGTTGTGGGCGTTGTCGGCGATCTTGACGAGGGTGGCGTCGGGGTGGGCGGCGATGCGCCGGATCTTCTCGGCGTAGGACACCCCGGGTTCGTCGGTGACGGCCTCCACGGCGGCGACGACGCGATCGGGGACGCCTTCCGCCCGCAGCCGGTCCGCGGTCCAGTCGGTGTCCTCGATGATGTCGTGGAGGAGTCCGGCCATCTGGAGTTCGGGCCCGGCCGGGGCGAGGCCGGCGGCGACCGCGCGCACGTGCTCGATGTAGGGGACGCCGGTCTTGTCGACCTGTCCGGCGTGCGCGCGCTCGGCCAGGCGGTCCACCTCGGTGAGGGTCTTCATGCCGTTCATCATCCCTCGGCCGGGGGCGCCGGGTGAGGGCGCCTCAGGGCCGGGGATGCCGCTCGGGGAGCAGGCATTCGATGTGGTAGTCGCCGGTGATCTCGTCGACGGTCACACCGTGGGTCTCGCTCGCGAAGCCGGGGAAGGCGCGGTCGAAGGATTCCAGGGCCCGCAGGTAGCGCAGGAGGGGGCCGTCGGCCGTGCCGGTGGACTCACCGGGCATCAGGACGGGGATGCCCGGCGGAGTGACCGTGACCATCGCCGCGGCGACGCGGCCGGCGGAGTCCGCGAGGCGGACGCGTTCGGTGCCCTCGCGGATCAGCTGCTGGTAGCACCACTGCGGCGGGGCGACCGGTTCCGGCAGGTCCTGGAAGGCCGTCTCCAGCAGGGTGACCAGCCCGGCCTCGCGCAGGTGCTCGTGCATCGACTGGCACAGCCCGCTCAGTGTCGTGCCGGCGTAGCGCCGGGGGTGGCGGGCCAGCAGGTCGGGCAGGACGCGCTCCAGGGGCGCGTCGGCGTCGTAGAGCGCCTTGAAGTCCATCAGGGCGTCCAGCAGGGTTCCCCACTTGCCCTTGGTGATGCCCATGGAGAAGAGGATGAGGGTGGTGTAGGTGTCGGTCTTCTCGACGAGGATGTTACGACCGGCCAGATAGGCCGTCAGGATGCGGGCGGGGATGCCGCGTTCGGCCCATCGGCCGGTGGCGTCCAGGCCCGGGCAGGTGACGGTCACCTTGACCGGGTCGAGCAGGCAGTAGCCCTCGGACAGGCCGGGGAAGCCGTGCCAGTCCGCTTCCGGTGCCAGCTGCCAGCAGGACGGTTCGGTGCGCAGCAGAGCGGGCGGGGCGTCGGCGAAGGCGTAGTCGACGCCGGTGGCCGGGTCGGTGACGGTGGGCGGCTGCCAGACACCGAAGAACCAGTCCGGTCGCTCCCCCTCGGCCGCGATGCGCCGGCCGGTGCGGGCCATGGCCTGGCGGAAGCGGATCGCCTCGGTGATCGCCTCGTCGATGAGCCAGTGTCCCTGGGGGCCGTCCATCATGCCGGCCGCCACGTCCAGCGAGGCGATCGCCGGATAGAGCGGGGAGGTGGTGCCGTGCATCATGAACGTCTCGTTGAAACGTTCCTCGTCGACCGGCGCGCGGGGGGCGGGGCGGACATGGACCATGGCGCTCTGGGAGAGCGCAGCCAGCAGTTTGTGCGTGGACTGGGTGGAGAACACCGTCGGCCGGTCGGGGCCGGGGAGGGTGTCGGGGCCGACGGCCATGGCGTAGCGGCCGGCGTAGAGGGGGTGGAAGCGGGCATAGGCGAACCACGCCTCGTCGAAGTGGACGCGTGGTGTGCTCGCGGCGAGGTCGCGGGCGACGTGGACGGCGTCGTAGCACAGGCCGTCGTAGGTCGAGTTGGTGACCACGGCGTACTGGGCGTCGGGCGCGAGGGCGTCGAGGGCGAGGGGGTGGGTGCCGATGCGGCCGGTGACGGCCGCGGGGCGGATCTCCTCCGGTGGCAGGGGGCCGGCGAGGCCGTAGCCGTTGCGGGTGGGTACGAGGAAGACCGGGCGGGCGCCGGAGAGGACGAGGCCGTGCAGGACGGACTTGTGGCAGTTCCGGTCCACGAGCGCGATCTCGTCCCGCGCCACGCAGTAGTGCCCGACCATGCGGTCGGCGGTGGAGTTGCCGTGCAGGACGAAGTACGTGCGTTCCGCGCCGAAGACGCGGGCCGCGTTGCGTTCGGCCTCCCCCACGGGGCCCGTGTGCTCGAACAGCGAGCCCAGCTCCTCCACGGAGATGGAGAGGTCGGTGCGGAAGAGCCGCTCGCCGTAGTAGTCGAAGAACGCCCGCCCGACCGGCGACTTCAGGAAGGCGACGCCGCCCGCGTGGGCGGGGGTGTGCCACGAGTACTCGTGCGCGTCGTCGAAACGGCGCAGCGCGCGGAAGAACGGCGGGAGGACCGCCTCCCGGTAGGCGCGCGCGGCGGAGGCGATCCGGCCCGCGATGAACCCCGGGGTGTCCTCCAGCGGCCATACGTAGCCGACGACGGTCTCGGCCACCCACAGCGGCAGGTGTTCGAGATCCTCGTCGGCGCCGTCGGCCATGACCAGCAGGACGGGCAGGTCGGTGAAGCGCCGGCCGACCTCGCGGAGGATTCCCGCGCCACCGGGCTCTGCCCCGGGGCCGGGGGCGGCCGGGCCGGCGGTGCCGGTGCCCCGGGGGCCGGGGCCGGCGGGCAGGTCCCAGGCGACGACGGCGGCGGCCAGGCCGGCTTCCGTGCGCAGCACGGCGCGCGCGTCGTCCTCCGTCAGCGCCCAGCGGACCTCCAGGCCCTGCTCCTCCACCGCCTGGCTGATCCGCCGCAGCTGCTCGCTCTTGGCCCCGCGCCCCGATGGATCCTCGCGCAGCGCGAACAACACCGTACTCATCGTTTCCAACCCCCCGGCTCCGCCGTTTCAGGCTCCGCTGTTTCACGGCCGGCCCTCGGCGTGTCCGACGGGACCGGCCAACGACGTTCTCACCGCCTCGCGGTGGCGTCGCCCGCTTGCCGGGCCAAACCACTCGACCGAACGACGTCGCGTACACACACGGGAAGGGCGGCACCCCGTACGTGCGGGGTGCCGCCCTTTTCGTTTGCCGTTCAGTGCTGCCGATCAGTACGCGGAGTTGACGTTGTCCATGGAGCCGTACTTGTCGGCCGCGTAGTTGCAGGACGCGACGATGTTGGCGACCGGGTCCCAGATGTCCCAGGAGGTGCCCTCGACGTGATACGCCTTGAACGTCGGGTCGATGATCTGCAGCAGACCCTT
>NZ_JBFAPH010000342.1:0-6691 GCF_040675635.1 Streptomyces sp. NPDC049577 | reverse complement strand
CGCCCGCCACGTCCGGGTCGACGCCCCAGGGCGCGTACGCCTGCACCGGCGGCGGGCACCCGTGGACGACATGGAGCGGCACCCCACGGGCGGCGCACCGGGCTCTGCGGCAGGATGCCGAGGACCGACGCGATCCGCCGCGTCCGCAGCGCGCGCAGGTCCTCGCCGTCCAGCAGGATCCGCCCCGACGCGGGGGACAGCAGCCGGGCCAGGGCGCGCAGCAGCGTCGACTTCCCGCAGCCGTTCGGCCCCACGATCATCGTCATGCGGCCCGGCGGCACCCGGAGGGTCAGTCCCCGGACGATCTCCCGCCGGCCGTAGCCCAGGCGGACGTCCTCCGCCTGGAGCAGGTGCTTCTCGCTCATCTCCGCCCTTCTCGCATGTCGGCCCTTCTCCCGGTCAGCCGCTGCGGCCGGAGCGGTTCGCGGTGGCCAGCAGCACCAGCAGATAGGGCGCTCCCACTACGCCCGTCACCACGCCCACCGGCAGTTCGGTCGAGCCGAACAGATGCCGCGCCGCGAGGTCGGAAGCCGTCATGACGACCGCGCCCACCAGCGCCGAAGCGGTCAGCGCCGGCCCTTCGCGCACCAGCCGGCGGGCGATCGGCGGCGCGACGAGCGCCACGAACGGCACCGGGCCCGCGGCCGCCGTCGCCACCGCCGCCAGCGCCACGCCGGTCGCGAGGAGACCCAGCCGCGCGCCCGTGACGGGCAGCCCCAGCCCGGTGGCCGGCTCGTCCCCGAGCCGCAGCACGCCCAGCGCGCGGCTCAGCAGCGCGGTGACCGGCAGCAGGACCGCCAGGCACAGGGCGAGCGGGCCGGCGTAGGCGGTCCCGCGGCCGTTCAGACTGCCCGTCAGCCACAGCAGCGCCCGCTGGGCGTCGCTGATGTGCGCGCTGGTCATCAGGTACGAGGTCAGGCTGGAGAGCACCGCCGCCGTACCGATCCCGACCAGCACCAGCCGCTGCCCGCTCACCCCGCGCCGCCAGGCCAGCAGCTGGATCAGCGCGGCCGTGGCCAGCGCCCCGCCCAGCGCCCCGAGCGAGACGCCCGTCCCGCCGAGCCCGAAGAACGTCAGGGACACCACCGCGGCCGCGCCGGCCCCCGAGGTGATGCCCATGACGTCCGGGCTGGCCAGCGGGTTGCGGACCACGCCCTGGAACACCGCCCCCGACATCCCGAACGCCAGCCCGGTCAGCGCTCCCGTCAGCACGCGCGGCAGCCGCACCTCCCGGACGAAGAAGGCGTCCTTCCACTCCGCCCCGCCGGTGAACGACCGTACGAGCCCGGGCACCGGCACCGTGAACGGGCCGAGCGTCAGCGCGGCGCCGCACACCAGGACGGTGACCAGCGTGAGGGCGAGGACGACGGACCGGGTGCGCGCCCGCCCCCGTGCCCGGGCGGTGGCCACGGCCCGCCGGGCCGCCGCCGCGTCGCCGTCGGTGCGGTGCATGTCCTGGACGCCGTGGATGCTCATGTCACAGCTCCGCCGGCTTGCGCCGCCGCACCAGCAGCACGAACACCGGCGCCCCGAGCAGGGCCGTCACCAGCCCCACCTGCAACTCTCCGGGGCGTACGGCGACCCGGCCGACGATGTCGGCAGCCAGCAGCAGGAGCGGGGCGAGCACCATCGAATACGGCAGGATCCAGCGGTAGTCCGGCCCGGTGATCAGCCGGGCCGCATGCGGTACGGCGAGGCCGACGAAGGCGATCGGCCCGGCCATGGCGGTCGCGGCACCGCACAGCAGCACCACGGCCGCGGCGGCCGTCAGCCGCGCCCACCCCACCCGGCGGCCCAGCGACCGCGCCGTGTCGTCCCCGAGCGCGAGCGCGTTGAGCACCCGGCCCGAGCCGAGCGCGATCAGCGCGCCGAGCACCAGGAACGGCCAGGACTGCCGGATCACCGTCGCGTCCCGGCCGGCCAGCGAACCGACCTGCCAGAAGCGGAACTCGTCGAAGGTCTCCGCGTGCAGCAGCAGTGTCGCCGTCGTCAGCGACGCCAGCGCCGCACTCACCGCCGCCCCGGACAGCGCCAGCTTCACCGGCGTGGCCCCGCGCCCGCCCAGCGAACCGACCGCGTACACCAGGCCCGCCGCCAGCGCGGCGCCCGCGAAGCCGAACCACACGTAGCCCGACAGCGCGGTCACCCCGAAGACGTCGATCCCCAGCACGACGAACAGCGCCGCCCCCGCGTTCACCCCGAGCACCCCGGGATCCGCGAGCGGATTGCGGGCCATGCCCTGCATCAGTGCCCCGGCCAGTCCCAGCGCCGCGCCCACCAGCAGCCCCACCGCCGTGCGCGGCAGCCGCTGCGACCGCACGGCGAGCTGGCCGGTGTCGTCCGGGTCGAAGTGGAACACCGCGTCCAGGACCGCCCCCGGCGGCACGGCTCTCGCCCCCATCCCGATGCTCACCACCGCCACCGCCGCCAGCGCGAGCGCGGCGACCGCCAGCCCGGTGGCGAGCACGGTCCGACGCCTGCCCACCGTGCGCTCCTTCCGTCGCGAAATCCCCCGGAAAGCAAAGAAATACCGGTCGGCGGCCGCACGGTGAGAAAACGTTGCGGCGCCAACTTCGGTAAACCTAACCTCACATGACATTCGTGTCGATGGCACGTACACCGGCCTGCGCGGCCGGTTTTTCTTGACGGACGAGGAGTTGAGATGCTGCGCTATGTCGTCGAGCGGCCGGAACCGGCCCGCCGCGCATTTCTGACGGCGTGTGCCCTGGGAGTCCTCACGGCGGGCTGCGGCGTGCCCGGACACGCTCCGGAAGCCGCCGGTTCCGGACCGGGGGGAGGCTGGGCGTTCACCGACGACACCGGCCGCACGGTCACCCTCGCCCGCCGCCCCCGGCGCGTCGTCGCCTATTCCACGGCGGTCGCCGCCCTGTGGGACTACGGCATCCGGCCGGTCGGCGTCTACGGGCCCCTGCGCGCCCGCGGGGGCGGCCGGGACGACACCGTGCTCGGCGAGGCCGACGCCCGCCGGATGACGACGCTCGGCGGGATCTGGGGCCAGATCGACGTCGAACGGCTCGGCCGGCTCGCCCCCGACCTGATCGTCGACCCCCTCCAGTACGGCGCCCACCAGATCGAACCCGGCGGCCTCGACCAGGTCCGCCGGCTCGCCCCGGTGCTCTCGATCGAGGTCTACGGAGCCGAGGTCGCCACCTCCGTCCGCCGCTACGCCGACCTCGCCCGCGCCCTGGGCGCTCCCGCCGCCACCGTCGACCGGCAGGCGGCGGCCTACCGCGCCGCCCGCCGCAGAGCGGAACGGACCGCCGCGGCCCGCCCCGGCCTGCGCGTCATGTTCGTCTCCGCCGACCGCAACGGTCTGCGCGTCAGCAAGGCCGGCTTCCCGTCCGTGGCCGACTTCGCCTCCCTGGGCCTGGACGTCGTCCTCCCCCGGGGCGGCGAGACCGCCTACGTCGAGAAACTCTCCTGGGAACTCGCCGACCGCTACCCGGCCGACCTCATCCTCCTCGACGTCCGCTCCAGCAGCCTCCAGCCGCCCGAACTGCGCCACAACGCCATGTGGCGCGACCTGCCGGCCGTCCGGGCCGGCCGGCTGGGGCGGTGGAACCCCGAACCCTGCCTCAGCCACCGGGGCATGACGCGGGTGTACGACGCGTTCACCCGCGACGTGGCGGCCGCCCGGCCATTACCCCGGCGGTAATCGCCCCGCCGGCGCGATCCCGGCATGGTGAGGGCAGTGCTCCTCCGGACCCGCGCACTCGGGTCCGGAGGAGCCGGACAGACATCGTTCGCCATCGTCGTGATGCCGTGGAGGAGACACTCATGTCGCAGTACGAGACCGCCGTCGCCCGCTACTTCGAGGCGTGGAACGCCACCGACCCGGACACCCGGGCGCGGGCCGTGGCCGCCGCGTGGACCGAGGACGGTGGCTACACCGACCCGCTCGCCGCCGTCACCGGGCACGACGGGATCGCCGCCGTCATCGCCGGAGCGCACGAGCAGTTCCCCGGGTTCGAGTTCCGGCCGACCGGGCTGGTGGACGGGCACCACAACACCGTGCGCTTCTCCTGGGAGCTGGTCTCGGCCGCCGACGGCTCGGCGCCCGTCGCCGGGTCGGACGTGGTGACGCTCGCCGAGGACGGGCGGATCCGTACGGTGCTCGGGTTCCTGGACCGGGTGCCTACGGCGTGACGCGCCGGAGGAAGGCGGCGGTCTCCGGGTCGGCGGGCAGGAAGGTTTCCAGGGCCAGCTCGGAGACGGTCACGTCCATGGGGGTGTTGAACGTCGCGATGGTCGAGATGAACGACAGCGTCCGCCCCGCGTGTTCGATCACCATGGGCAGGGCGAACGGCAGCCGGCCCTCCCCGTCGGCCGCCCGCTCCGTACCGCCCCGCTCGGGCAGGGGGAAGGCGCTGACCTCGTCGTACAGGGCCCGCAGCGGCGCCGAGCGCAACAGCGCCAACTGGCGTTCCATCTGGTGCAGCAGATGCTCGCGCCACTCGTGGTAGTTGCGGATGCGCGGGGCCAGGCCCTCGGGGTGCATGGTCAGGCGCATGGCGTTCAGCGGGGGCGCCAGCAGCCGCGGGGCCACGCCCTCCAGGAGCATGGTGATGCCGCTGTTGGCCGCCAGCACCTGGTACGTTCCGTCGACGACCAGCGCCGGGAAGGGCTCGTAGCCGCGCAGCAACTGCTGGAGCCCGGCGCGCAGGCCCTCCAGCGCCGGGTCGTCCAGGGGGCGTTCGGGGTAGTGCGGGGCGTAACCGGCCGCCACGAGAAGGGCGTTGCGTTCCCGTACGGGTATGTCGAGGTGGTCGGCGAGCCGGAGGACCATCTCCTGACTGGGCCGGGAGCGGCCGGTCTCGATGAAGCTGATGTGCCGGGCGGAGGAGTCGGCGCGCAGGGCCAGCTCCAGCTGGCTGATCCTCCGCCGGTCGCGCCATTCGCGCAGCAGGGCGCCCACGGTCGGGGCTTCCACGACAGTCGTCATGCCCCGACCGTAACCCCGGCCCCGGAACTCCGGTCCCGCGCAGTCCTCAGCCGAGGTCGAAGGCGTTGAGCAGCCCCAGCCGGTACCGGAACTCGTCCTGGCGGCGCAGCTCCTCCAGCTCAGGCGCCCGGTACAGCGGGGTGACCGCGCAGCGCTCGGCGCGCGAACCCGACTCGTCCAGCAGGGCGTTGACGGCGGCGCGCGCCGAGGCGTTGGCGCCCTCCATGGTGGCCAGGTCGATGTCGACGGCCACGTAGTCACCGGCGAGGAAGAGGTTCGGGACGGCCGTGCGGACGTCCGGGCGGTTGTACCAGGTGCCGGTGGGGTGGATGAGCAGTTGTTCGTCGTTGACGGGGTCGGGGCCGCCGGTGTCGACGGCCGGGTCGAGGAACCAGGAGTGCAGCGCCGAGTCGCGGAGCACCGTGCGACCGGTGTCGTTGAGGCCGGCCTTCATCTGCGCCCACACCTCGCGGGCGATCTCCTGGCGGGTGCACTGCTTGGCGGTCCTGCCGTAGAGGATGCCGGGCCGGTCCCACTCGGAGACGTCGCAGGACAGGCAGTCGGCGACCGTGCCGTCGCCGTAGTCGGCACGGAAGTCGCGCCCGGACCAGTACTGGGCCTGCCCCACGGCGGTGATCGACCAGGGCGAGTCGATGTGGTTGATGTGGCCGTGGACGATGGGCGTGGGCTCGGTGAGGTAGAACTGGATGCCCGTCATCCAGTCCGTGCGCAGGGCGTCGCATCGCGCCAGCTGCGGGTCGGCCGCCCGGAGCGCCGCGTTCCAGGTTCTGCGGGCGTGTTCGACGGGCATGGCGGAGACGAAGTGGTCGGCGGTCACCGACCGCCGTGCTCCGGTGGGGTCCTGGACCACGGCCTCGCTGATCCGGCCGTCCGCCAGCCGGAGGTCCTGCACGGACCAGCCGACGCGGAACTCGACGCCGAGGGAGCGCAGATGTGCGGTCCACGGGTCGATCCACGCCTCGTTGGTGGGCGCGTCGAGGACCCGGTCGGGCTCGCCGTCGGCGCCCCGGCCGAGCATGTTGAAGAGGAACGCCTCGGCGCAGGTGGCGACCGTCTTGGTGCTGGCGACCTCGGCCTTGGTGGCCACGATGTTCCGGGTCAGGCCCACGCACAACAGCCGCTGGTAGTTGGGGGACATGTGGGCCGCCCGGGTGAACTCCCACCACGGCACGCGCTCCCAGCTCTCCGTCCGGCGCCGTTCGCAGCTGGTGAACCAGACCAGCAGCCGCCCGGCGAAGTAGGCGATCTCGTCGGCGGGCAGACCGGAGAAGGCGTCGAACAGCCCGGTGAGCGCGCGCAGCAGCGCGTCGGGCGTGAGGACGGGCGGCGGTGTCCCGAGGCCGGCGAAGGGCACCCGGATGTCCTCGTGCCCGATGCGCGCCAGCAGCACCTCGCGGGAGGCGACGAGATTGCCGTGACAGCCGTCGCTGTTGCCCGGGAAGGGGATGCGGCGCAGGGTGTCGGGGAGATTGCGGTAGAAGCCGGGGATGAAGCGGAAGCCGTGCTCGCCCGGGAGCGGCTTGCGGCCGCCCTTCGCGCTGCCCGGCACGTCCATGCTGCGGGCCTTGCCGCCGAGGGCCTTGCGTTCGTAGACGGTCACCCGGAAGCCCCGCTCGGCGAGTTCGTGCGCGGCCGTCAGCCCGGCGACGCCCCCGCCGAGGACGGCTACGGTCCGCGCCCCGGCGGCCCCGGATCTCCGGGGGCGGG
>NZ_JBFAPH010000341.1:0-6704 GCF_040675635.1 Streptomyces sp. NPDC049577 | reverse complement strand
GCCGTCCGCGGCCGGCATGTAGTGGACGCGGGCGGGGTCCAGGTCGACGGCGTCGAGCAGCGCCTCGCGGGCCTGTGTGGCGTTGCGCTCGGGGTCGCCCTCGGGGAGGAACCGCTCGTCGCCCCACCACAGGTCCAGCCGGGACCAGTCGACCGCGTCCCGGGCGGGCGCGGCGGCGAGGGCCGCGAGCAGCCCGTTGCCGTTGCGCCCGCCCGTGAGCACGACGGAGGCCGAGCCCCGGGCCGCCTGGGCGTCCACGATCTTGGTGATCAGCCGGGCGGCCGCGGCCCGGGCCATCAGCTCCTTGTCCCGGTGGACGACGACCTGAGGGGTGCTCACTTGCCGGCCGCCTTCTTGGCGGCGGCCTTCTTCGCCGCGGCCGCGGGGGCCTCGGCCGGTGCCTCGGACGCCGCCGGTTCGGCCGCCGGCTCGGACGGTCCGGTCGACAGCCGCTCGACGCCGTACTTCAGCGCGGACTCGTAGATCGTGTCCGGGTCGAGGCGGCGCAGCTCCTCCGCCAGGAGCTCCGCCGTCTCGCGGCGCTTGAGGGCGACGGCGCGGTCCGGCTGGCCGTGCAGGGAGAGCGTGGCCACGGAGCCGTTGACCCGCTCCAGCACGATCGGGCCGTTCCTGGTCTCCAGCCGGACGGCCGTGAGGCCGGGCCCCTCGGAGACGGTGCGCCGTGCCGGCACACCGAGGCGGTCGGCGAGCCACATGGCCAGCAGCTCGCCACTGGGGTTGCAGGTCTCGCCCTCCACCTCGGCCGAGATGACCTCGGTGTCCGGCCGCTGGTCCAGGGCGGCCGCGAGCATGGAGCGCCACGGCGTGATCCGGGCCCAGGAGAGGTCCGTGTCGCCGGGGGTGTAGTTCGCGGCGCGCGCGGACAGCTCGGCGACGGGGTTCTCGGCGGCGTAGGTGTCGGTGACCCGGCGCTGGCCGAGGGCGCCCAGCGGGTCGTTGTGCGGGTCGGTCGGCGAGGCCACCGGCCACCAGACGACGACGGGGGCGTCCGGCAGCAGCAGCGGGAGCACCACCGACTGGGCGTGGTCTATCACCTCGCCGTACAGCCGCAGCACGACCGTCTCGCCGGTGCCCGCGTCGGCGCCCACGCGCACGTCGGCGTCGAGGCGGGCCTTGGAGCGGTCGCGGGGGGAGCGGCCGGCCCGCCGCTTGATGACGACCAGCTTGCGCGAGGGGTGCTCGCGCGAGGCCTCGTCGGCCGCCTTGAGCGCGTCGTAGGCGTGCTCCTCGTCGGTGACGATGACCAGGGTGAGGACCATGCCGATGGCCGGGGCGCCGATGGCACGGCGACCCTGGACCAGCGCATTGTTGATCTTGCTGGCCGTGGTGTCCGTGAGATCGATCTTCATGGCCGGCGCCAGCTCCGTCCGTCTCGTGCGAGCATCTCGTCCGCCTCGACCGGGCCCCAGGTGCCGGCCGGGTACTGCGCGGGCTTGCCGTGCCTGTCCCAGTACTCCTCGATGGGATCGAGGATCTCCCAGGACAGCTCGACCTCCTTCAGGCGGGGGAAGAGGTTCGACTCGCCCAGCAGGACGTCCAGGATGAGCCGCTCGTACGCCTCGGGGCTGGACTCGGTGAAGGACTCGCCGTAGGCGAAGTCCATCGAGACGTCCCGTACCTCCATCGAGGTGCCCGGCACCTTGGAGCCGAACCGCACGGTGACGCCCTCGTCCGGCTGCACCCGGATGACCAGGGCGTTCTGCCCGAGCTCCTCGGTGGCGGTCTGGTCGAAGGGCGAGTAGGGGGCACGCTGGAAGACGACCGCGATCTCGGTGACGCGGCGGCCGAGCCGCTTGCCGGTGCGCAGGTAGAAGGGGACGCCCGCCCAGCGGCGGTTGTCGATCTCCAGCTTGACGGCCGCGTAGGTGTCGGTCTTCGACTTGGGGTCGATGCCCTCTTCCTCGAGGTAGCCGACGACCTCCTCGCCGCCCTGCCAGCCGTGCGCGTACTGGCCGCGCACGGTCTCCTTGGCCAGGTCCTTGGGCAGCCGGACGGCGCCCAGCACCTTGGTCTTCTCCGCGGCCACCGCGTCCGCGTCGAAGGTGGCGGGCTCCTCCATGGCGGTCAGCGCCAGCAGCTGGAGGAGGTGGTTCTGGATGACGTCACGGGCGGCGCCGATGCCGTCGTAGTAGCCGGCGCGGCCGCCGATGCCGATGTCCTCGGCCATGGTGATCTGCACATGGTCGACGTAGGACCGGTTCCAGATCGGCTCGAAGAGGGTGTTGGCGAAGCGCAGCGCCAGGATGTTCTGGACCGTCTCCTTGCCCAGGTAGTGGTCGATGCGGAAGACCGACTCGGCCGGGAAGACGTCGTGGACGATCCGGTTGAGCTCCTGGGCGCTCTTCAGGTCGTGGCCGAAGGGCTTCTCGATGACGGCGCGCCGCCAGGAGCCGCCGGTCTGCTCGGCCAGCCCGTGCTTCTTGAGCTGCTGGACCACCGTGGGGAAGAACTTCGGGGGGACGGACAGGTAGAAGGCGAAGTTGCCGCCCGTGCCCTGCACCTTGTCGAGGTCCTCGATGGTCGCCTTGAGGGTCTCGAAGGCCTCGTCGTCGCCGAAGTCGCCCTGCACGAAGCGGCAGCCCTGCACCAGCTGCTGCCAGACCTCCTCGCGGAAGGGCGTGCGGGCGTGCTCCTTGACCGCGTCGTGGACGATCTGGGCGAAGTCCTCGGTCTCCCAGTCACGGCGGGCGAAGCCGATCAGGGAGAAGCCCGGGGGCAGCAGACCGCGGTTGGCCAGGTCGTAGACCGCCGGCATCAGCTTTTTCCTGGACAAATCGCCCGTGACGCCGAAGATGACCAGGCCCGACGGCCCCGCGATACGCGGGAGCCGCCGGTCCTGTGCGTCACGCAGCGGATTGCTGCTGCTCAATTCATGCCTCCGGAGCGAGGCGCTTGAGCTCCGCCTCAGTGGACTTCAGAAGGTCGTTCCACGCCTGCTCGAACTTGTCGACGCCCTCGTCCTCCAGCAGCTGGACGACCTCGTCGTAGGAGACCCCCAGCTTGGCGAGCGCGTCGAGCTCCGCCTTGGCCTGCGCGTAGGTGCCGCGCACGGTGTCACCGGTGATCGCACCGTGGTCGGCGGAGGCCTCCAGGGTGGCCTCCGGCATGGTGTTGACCGTGTTCGGGGCGACCAGCTCGTCCACGTACAGCGTGTCCTTGTAGGCCGGGTCCTTCACACCGGTCGAGGCCCACAGCGGACGCTGCTTGTTGGCGCCGGCCTTCTCCAGGGCGGCCCAGCGGTCGGAGGAGAAGACCTCCTCGTAGGCCTGGTAGGCGAGGCGGGCGTTGGCCAGGGCGGCCTTGCCGCGCAGCGCCTTGGCCTCCTCGGTGCCCAGCTGGTCCAGACGCTTGTCGATCTCGGTGTCCACGCGGGACACGAAGAAGGACGCGACCGAGTGGATCTTCGAGAGGTCCAGGCCGGCGGCCTTGGCCTTCTCCAGACCGGTCAGGTAGGCGTCCATGACCGCGCGGTAGCGCTCCAGGGAGAAGATCAGCGTGACGTTGACGCTGATGCCCAGCCCGATCGTCTCGGCGATGGCCGGCAGGCCCGCCTTGGTCGCCGGGATCTTGATGAGCGTGTTCGGGCGGTCCACCAGCCAGGCGAGCTGCTTGGCCTCGGCGACCGTGGCCCGGGTGTTGTGCGCCAGGCGCGGGTCGACCTCGATCGAGACCCGGCCGTCGCGGCCGTCGGTGGCGTCGAACACCGGGCGCAGGATGTCGGCGGCGTCGCGGACGTCCGCCGTGGTGATCATGCGGATGGCCTCTTCGACCGTGACCTCACGGGCCGCCAGATCGGCGAGCTGGGCCTGGTAGCCCTCGCCGCCCGAGATGGCCTTCTGGAAGATCGAGGGGTTCGTCGTGACGCCCACGACGTGGCTCTGGTCGATGAGCTCGGCCAGGTTGCCGGACGTGATGCGCTTGCGGGACAGGTCGTCCAGCCAGATCGCGACGCCCTCGTCGGAGAGGCGCTTGAGTGCGTCTGTCATGGGTTCTGCATCTCCTAGCAGTTGTGGTGCGGGCGTCAGCGGCGGCCGGCGTCGGCGATGGACTCGCGGGCGGCCTCGACGACGGCGTCCGGGGTCAGACCGAACTCGCGGTAGAGCACCTGGTAGTCGGCGGAGGCGCCGAAGTGCTCCAGCGAGACGATCCGGCCGGCGTCGCCGACGTAGCGGTGCCAGGTCAGGCCCACGCCCGCCTCGACCGCGACCCGGGCCTTGACGTCCGGCAGCAGCACGCCGTCCTTGTAGGCCTGGTCCTGCTCCTCGAACCACTCCACCGACGGCATGGAGACCACACGGGTCGGGATGCCCTCGGCCTGGAGCGCCTCGCGGGCCTCGACGGCCAGCTGGACCTCGGAACCGGTGCCGATCAGGATCACCTGCGGACGGCCGCCCTCGGCCTCGAACAGCACGTAGCCGCCCTTGGCGACGCCCTCGTTGGGCTCGTAGGTCGGCACGTTCTGCCGGGTGAGGGCCAGACCGTGCGGGGCCGGCTTGGCGGTGTGCCGCTTGACGATCTCGCGCCAGGCGATCGCCGTCTCGTTGGCGTCGGCCGGGCGGACCATGTTCAGGCCCGGGATGGCGCGCAGGGCGGCCATGTGCTCGACCGGCTGGTGGGTCGGGCCGTCCTCGCCGAGGCCGATGGAGTCGTGCGTCCAGACGTAGGTGACCGGCAGGTTCATCAGCGCGGCCAGCCGCACGGCCGGGCGCATGTAGTCGGAGAACACCAGGAAGGTGCCGCCGTAGACGCGGGTGTTGCCGTGCAGCGCGATGCCGTTCATGGTCGAGCCCATGGCGTGCTCGCGGATGCCGAAGTGGATCGTGCGGCCGTACGGGTTCGCCTCCGGCAGGGGGTTGCCCACGGGGAGGAAGGACGACGACGCGTCGATCGTGGTGTTGTTCGAGCCGGCGAGGTCGGCGGAGCCGCCCCACAGCTCGGGGAGCACGCCGCCCAGCGCCTTGAGGACCTCGCCGGACGCCTTGCGGGTCGCGACGGCCTTGCCGGCCGGGAAGACCGGGAGGGCCTTCTCCCAGCCGTCGGGCAGCTCGCCGGCGGTGATGCGGTCGTACTCGGCGGCGCGCTCCGGGTTGGCGGCGCGCCACTCCAGGATGCGCTTGTCCCAGGCGGCGTGCGCCTCGCGGCCGCGGTCGACGACCTTGCGGACGTGGTCGAAGACCGAGTCCTCGACCTGGAAGTGCTGCTCCGGGTCGAAGTTCAGCACCCGCTTGGTCGCGGCGACCTCGGCCTCGCCCAGCGCCGAGCCGTGGGAGGCCTCGGTGTTCTGCGCGTTCGGGGCGGGCCAGGCGATGATCGTGCGCGCGGCGATGATCGAGGGACGCTCGGTCTCCTCCTGGGCCGCCTTCAGCGCCGCGTACAGGGCCTGGATGTCGAAGTCGCCGTTGGCGGCCTGCTCGATGCGCTGGACGTGCCAGCCGTAGGCCTCGTAGCGCTTCAGGACGTCCTCGGAGAACGCGGTCTCGGTGTCGCCCTCGATCGAGATGTGGTTGTCGTCGTAGAGCGCGACGATGTTGCCGAGCTTCTGGTGACCGGCCAGCGAGGACGCCTCGGCGGAGATGCCCTCCTCCAGGTCGCCGTCGGAGACGATCGCCCAGATGGTGTGGTCGAACGGGGACTCGCCCGCCGGCGCCTCCGGGTCGAACAGACCGCGCTCGTAGCGGGCGGCCATGGCCATGCCCACGGCGTTGGCGATGCCCTGGCCCAGCGGACCGGTGGTGGTCTCCACGCCGCGCGTGTGGCCGTACTCCGGGTGGCCGGGGGTCTTGCTGCCCCAGGTGCGGAAGGCCTTCAGGTCGGCGAGCTCCAGGCCGTAGCCGGCCATGAAGAGCTGGACGTACAGCGTGAGGCTGGTGTGGCCGGGGGAGAGCACGAAGCGGTCACGGCCGGTCCAGTCGGCGTCGCTCGGGTCGTGCCGCATGAGCTTCTGGAAGAGCAGGTAGGCGGCGGGCGCCAGGCTCATGGCCGTGCCGGGATGGCCGTTGCCGACCTTCTGCACGGCGTCCATCGCCAGGACGCGGGCGGTGTCGACCGCCCGCTCGTCCAGTTCGGTCCACTCGAGGTCTGTGGTGGTCGGCTGGTTGCTCACCCTAGGTCAGGGCTCCTCTCCACATGTTCAGCTTGCCGGGGGCGGTATGTTCCGCCACGACGCGGCGCAGACGAGCCTACCCCTGCCGGGACGGGCATCTTTTCGACGTACAGTCGGCTGCCCGGTCCATCGCCCCGGGCAACCACTTCGGGGTAGCAAAGATTCCCGTCACGGCTGTGACGGCCATGCCTCCAGCCTGCCGGTAGGCGCGCCCGCCCGCCTCTCGAACGCGACCGTTCTGTCATGTCACCCGGGGCGTGTGGGGCGTGCGGGGGAGCCCGCGGGGCGCGCCGCGGGTGGCGCGGCGGCGGCCAACACGACCCGACCCCGGCGAAGGGCGCGGTACCCCCTGCGTCTAGAGTGGCGTGGTACGCGCAAGTCTTTACCGGGTTCTTCCACCCGACTGTTGCTTGCTGGCCTTATCTCTGTCAGGGGTGTGCGTGACGGCCGTCGAATCCCGTCCTGCGGGTGGGGGTACCGCCCATGCCTCGCGCACGGCGGCAACGCGGGACGCGAGCCGCAGGGCGACACGGGAGTAGGCGTACGCCTGCTCGGGCTCCTCGTCGAGCAGCCTGGCGAC
>NZ_JBFAPH010000340.1:0-6718 GCF_040675635.1 Streptomyces sp. NPDC049577 | reverse complement strand
GCCGGGCGCCGCGCCGCGCACCGCCGAGGAGAAGGCGCTCGCCGCCGTCTGGGCCGAGGTCCTGGGCGTGGAGCGGGTCGGCGCGCACGACAACTACTACGCCCTCGGGGGCGACTCCCTGCTGATGCTGCGGGTCCGCGCGCTGGCGGAGCGGTGGGGACTGCGCTTCACCCTGGACGACCTCATGCGCCACCCGACCGTGGCCGAGCTCGCGGCGCACGTGGCGCGGACGTCCGCACCGGCACCGGCGGACGACGACTCCGCGCTGCCGCCCTTCGCCCTGGTCCCCGACGTGGACCGCGGGCGGCTGGAGGGCGCCGTGGACGCGTTTCCCATGACCCGGTTGCAGATCGGACTCGTCTATCACAGCCGCCGCGAGGAGCACTCCGCCGTCTACCACGACGTCTTCCGCTACCGCCTGGCGATGGTGTGGGACGAGGAGCGGTTCCGGCACGCCTTCGACCGGCTCACCGCCCGCCACCCCGCCCTGCGCTCCTCGTTCGACCTCGGCGGCTTCTCCGAGCCGCTGCAGATCGTGCACGCGAGCGCGCCGGGCGGTCTGGACGTCGTCGACCTGCGTGGCAGCGCGCCGGAGGCCGTCGAGGCGGCGATCGGCGCGCACGTGGAGGAACGGCGCTTCCACCGCTACGACTTCGAGCGGGCCCCCCTCTACCTCTTCCGCGCCCACGTGTGCGACGGGGCGGTGGAGCTGGTGTTCAGCTTCCATCACGCCCTGCTCGACGGCGGCAGCGTCGCCAACCTGCTGCGCGAACTCCTCCAGGACTACCAGCACGCCCTGGGGGCCGCCATCGGTCCCGTCCCGGACGCACCGCCGCCGGGCCCCGCCCACCATGTGCGCGAGGAGCGGGCGGCACAGGCCGACCCGGTGGCGCGGGAGCACTGGCGGCGCACGCTGGAGGGCGCCGAGGTGCTGCGCCTGGACGGCTTCGCACCGGCCGAACCGCCGCGCGGGGACGGCCATGTGGTGCACCACGCCGTCTTCCCCGACGATCTCGCGGAGGGGGTTCGGGGTCTGGCGCGGCGGCACGCCCTGCCGGTGAAGTCCGTCCTGCTAGCCGCGCACTGCCTGACCCTGCGACTGTTCTCCGGGCTCGACGAGTTCACCACCGGGCTCGTCACCCACGGACGTCCCGAGCGCGAGGACGCCGAGCGCATGGCCGGCCTGTTCCTCAACACGCTTCCCGTCCGGGTGGGCGATGCCCGGGCCGGTGCGCCGGGCAGCTGGCTGGACGTGGTGCGGGAGGTGTTCCGGCAGGAGCGCGAGGCCCATACCCACCGGCGATACCCGCTGAGCGCCATCCAGGAGGACCACGGCGGCCCGGTGCTGCACACGGCGTTCAACTACGTGCACTTCCACGTCCTGGCGCAGGTGCTGGGCCTGCCCGGTCTGCGGCTGGAGTCCTTCACGACGCGGGAGGAGACCGATTTCCAGCTGCTCGTCAACGCTTTCACCGACCCGGTCGACGGCCGCATGGGGCTGCGTGTCGACGGTGGCGGCCAGGGCATCACGGCCTCCCAGGCCGAGCTGTTCGCCCGTACCTTCACCGCGGTGCTGCGCCGGATCGTCACCCGGCCCGAGGAGGCTCCGGACTTCGCCTTCCTCGCGACTCCGCCGCGCGCGTCGTCCGGCCCGGCGGCCACGCAGGACGTGGTGAGCCTCTTCGACCGGCAGGCCGACCGCACGCCCGGCGCCGTGGCCGTCTCCGCCGGTGACGGTGAATGGACCTACCGCGAGCTGCGGGAGACGGCCGAGCGGGTGGCCCGGAGGCTGCTCTCCCTCGGCACCCGGCCCGGGGACCGGGTCGGCCTCGCCACGGGCCGCTCGCGGGAGACGATCGCCGCCGTCCTCGGCATCGCCAAGGCCGGTGCCGCGTGCGTGCCCCTGGACCCCGCCTATCCGGCGGCGCGGCTCGCCGCCATGGTGGAGGAGGCCCGTCCCGTCCGGGTCATCGCCCGGCAGGCGGACGCGGGGCTCGTGCCGGATCCCGGCCTCCTGCTGCCCGCCGAGTCGCTGCTGGGCCCCGAGGACGCCCGGACCGCGGGACGGGACCTGCCGGCGGCGATCGATCCGGCCGGTGGTGTCTACGTCCTGTTCACCTCCGGCTCCACCGGCCGGCCCAAGGGCGTGGCGATGCCGCACCGCTCACTGGCCGGCCTCGTCGGCTGGCAGATCCGCGCCGCCTCGGCGGCGCCCGGCGGGAAGACGGCCCAGTACGCGCCGCTCAGCTTCGACGTCTCCTTCCAGGAGATCTACTCCACGCTCTGCTCCGGTGGCACCCTGCGCCTGGTCACCGAGGACGAGCGGCGCGACATGGCCGCGCTGCTGCGGCTGCTCGACCGGGAGGAGGTCGAGCGGGTCTTCCTGCCGTACGTCGCGCTGCAACAGCTGGCCGAGGCGTCCGCCGCACTCGGTATCGTCCCGCGGCGGCTCAGGATCATCGTCTCCTCGGGCGAGCAGCTGCGGGTGACCGACGAGATCCGCGCGCTCCTGACCTCGCTACCGGGGGCGGTCCTGGAGAACCAGTACGGGCCGACCGAGTCGCACGTCGTCACCCGCCACACCATGACCGGCGACCCGGCCTCCTTCCCGTTGCTCGCCCCGATCGGCACCCCCGTCGACGGCGCCGAGGTGCACCTCCTGGACGGGCGGGGGAACCCGGTGCCGGTCGGCGTCAAGGGCGAGCTGTACCTGGGCGGCGCGGTGCTCGCCGACGGCTACCTCGGCGATCCGGCGCTGACCGCCGAGCGGTTCGTGCGGCCGGCCACCCCCTCGGGGGAGCGGAGGCTCTACCGGACCGGCGACCTCGCCCTGGTCCTGCCCGACGGGGCCCTGCACTACGCGGGCCGCGCGGACACCCAGGTGAAGGTCCGCGGCTACCGCGTCGAGCCCGCCGAGGCGGAGCTCGCCCTGACGGAGCTGGCGGCACGCCACCCCGAGGCGCACGTCCGGGAGGCCGCGGTGGTGGCCCGGAAGGACACGGGCGGGCAGACCACCCTGGTCGCCTTCCTCGTCGGCGACGCCGACCGCACCGACACCCGACTGCTGCGCACCGAACTCCGCGCGGTGCTGCCGGACTTCATGGTCCCCACCCACTGGGAGTGGCTGCCCGCGCTGCCGCTGACGCCCTCCGGCAAGCGGGACGACCGGGCGCTGCGCGCCCTGCCACTGTCCCGGACCGGTTCCCGCGGCGGCACACCGCCCCGGGACGCCTACGAGCGGGTGCTGGTGGAGATGCTCGCCGACCTGCTGGGCACCGGGCCCGTCGGGATCCACGACGACATCTTCGCGTGCGGCGCCACCTCGATCACCGTGATGCGGCTGGTCGTGCTCATCGAGCAGCGGTACGACGTCACGATCCCGCTCTCCCGGTTCATCGCCGCGCCGACGGTGGCCGCGCTCGCCGGGCTGCTGCGTTCCGGCCACGCGGCCGCGGCCTTCGACCCGCTGGTGCCGATCCGCACGGGCGGCGACCGGCGGCCACTGTTCCTGGCCCACCCCATGGGCGGCAACGTCCTGTGCTACCTGCCGCTCAGCCGGCATCTGCCCGACGGCCAGCCGCTGTACGCCTTCCAGGCGGCCGGCGCGGAGCCCGGCACCGAGCCGCTCCGGACCCTGCCCGAGATCGCCGCCTCGTACATCGCGGCCATGCGCCGCGTCCAGCCGCAGGGCCCGTACCTGATCGGCGGCTGGTCCTTCGGCGGTTTCGTCGCCTTCGAGATGGCCCGGCAGCTGCGGGCGGCCGGCGAGGAGACAGCGCGGGTCGTCCTGCTGGACACGGTCGCGGTCGGCCCCGGCGCGCGGCGCGGCGCCTACTCCGACGAGGCGTTGCTGGGCTGGTTCTTCTGGGAACTGCTGTGGCTGCACCGCGGGGGGTCGTCGCCGGTGGCCGTCGTCCCGGAGGAGCTCACCACGCTGGACGAGAAGTTCTCGTTCATCGCCGACCTGGCCGCCCGTGAGGGCGTCCTGCCCGCCGACGGCGCCGACGCCCTGGTCCGCAGGCTGTTCCGGGTGTACGCCGCCAACTGGCGTGCGACCGTGGACCACCGGCCGGGCCTCGCCGACCAGGACATCGTCCTGCTGCGGGCGAGCGAGCCGCTGCCGGAGGTCCTGCGGTCGATGCACGGCGCCGCCGGCACCCGGTACACCGACCCGGCCAACGGATGGCGCGAGGTGACCACCGGCGCGGTGCACGTCGTGCCCGTCCCGGGCGACCACCTCACGATCATGGAAGAGCCGTACGTGGCGGACGTGGCCCAGGCCATCGCGGAGCTGACCGACGCGGTCACCGTGCCGTCCTCCCCCACCCGTTCCACCTCGAAAGGACACTGAGCCATGCCCCTGCACACCCGTACCCGGGCGATCGTCGTCGGAGCCGGCATCGGCGGGCTCGCGACCGCCGTCGCCCTGCGGCGCGTGGGCGTCGAGGTGGAGGTCTACGAGCGCGCGAGCGAGCTGCGGCCCGCCGGATTCGGCATATCGGTCCTGAGCAACGCGGTGTCCGCCCTGCGCGTGCTGGGCATCGACCTCGGCCTGGAGGCACGCGGGCAGACCATCCTGCACACCGAGATCCTGACCGGCCGGGGACGGACCCTCCGGTCGCTGCCGATCGAGTCCGCGGGCGACCGGCTCGGCGCGCCGAGCGTGGCCATGTACCGGGGCGACCTCCACGCGGCCCTGCTGGAGGCCCTCGGCGACCAGCCCGTCGAGACGGGCGCCGTGGCCACCGGGTACGAGACCACCTCCGACGGGGTGCGGGTGCGCTTCGAGGACGGCCGCGAGGCCACCGGTGACATCCTGATCGGCGCCGACGGCATCAATTCCGTCGTGCGGCGCCGGCGCACGGGCGACGGCCGGCCGCGCTACGGCGGCTTCCTGTGCTGGCTGGCCGTGGCGCCCTACGAACACCCGCGCATGACCAAGGGATTCAACGCCCACTACTGGGGGGTCGGCAAGCGGTTCGGCATCCACGACGTGGGCCACGGCCGCGCCTACTGGTGGGGCACGATGAACATGCCGGCCCACGCGGCCCGCGCCTGGAACGGCGACAAGGACCAGATCGTCCGCGCGTACGCCGACTGGGCCGACGAGGTCCGCCATGCCGTGCGCACGACGCCCATCGAGGACATCGTCGCCGTGCCGGCGCTGGACCGGCCCTTCCTGGAGCAGTGGGGCGACGGCCCGGTGACCCTGCTGGGTGACGCGGCGCACCCGATGCTGCCGAGCCTCGGCCAGGGCGGGAGCACGGCCATCGAGGACGCCGTGGTGCTGGCCCAGTGTCTGGCCGCGCACAGCGACCCGGTCGCGGCGCTGCGGGCCTACGAGAACACGCGCCGGGAACGTACCCGGTTCATGGTCGAGGTCTCCCGCAAGTTCGCCGGATTCGAGCAGCTGGAGAGCCCGGTGCTGTGCGCCGTTCGCGACGCGTACATCCGCCGCGCACCGCAGTCCGTGCTCTTCGCCCCCTTCCAGCGGGCCCTCACCCCCCAGTTGCTGGGCGGTTGAGCCCCGCACCCCCAGTGCGACCGCGACCACCGGACACGATCAGGGAGCAGACATGACCCCGCCCGACACACGCACCGTCGTCAACCGCTACCTCCAGGCCCTGCGCACCCGTGACGCGCAGGCGATCCCCGAGCTCATCGCGGCCGACGCCGTGTACCGCATACCCGGCAGCCACCCGCTGGCCGGAACCTTCAGCGGCCTGGACGAGATCGTCCAGAAGTTCTTCGCTCCCATGGGGGCGCTGTTCGACCCGGAGGCCGCCTACTCGGTGGAGGTCTCGCGCGTCCTCGTCGACGGCGACCGGGCGTCGGTCGAGTGCGTCACCCGCTCGGCGACCGTGCACGGCACCCCGTACGAGATCGACATCAGCGCGCAGTTCACGGTCCGCGACGGAAAGATCGTGAGCATGCGGGAGTACTTCGACACCCAGTACTTCGCCCGGACCCTGTTCGGGCAGGACCGGTAAGCGGGACGAGGGACGGCAGAGGAGCGCGACGATGCGAACAGATCCCGGCACCTTCGCCCTCGACCCCACCGGCCGGGACGTCCACGGCGAGGCGTCCCGGCTCCGCCGGCGGGGCGCCGTGACCCCGGTGGAACTGCCCGGCGGCGTCCGGGCGTGGGCCGTGACCCGGCACGATGTCGCCAGGCGGGTCATGAAGGACCCCCGGGTCTCCAAGGACGCCCGGCGGCACTGGCCCGCGTGGGCGGCCGGCGAGATCGACCCGGACTGGCCGCTGGCACCGTGGGTGTCCTTCCACAACATGACCACCGCCTATGGCGAGGAGCACACCCGGCTGCGCTCCATGGTGGCGAAGGCGTTCACGCCGCAGCGCGTCGAGGCGCTGCGGCCTGTGATCACCGACATCACCCGAGCGCTGCTGGACACCATGGCGAGCGCGCCGCCCGGCGAACCGGTGGACCTGCGGGCGGCGTTCACCCACCCGCTGCCCATCAGGGTCATCTGCGGCATGCTGGGCATCCGCGACCTGGCCCAGGAGGCCCTGCACCAGGCGATCAGCGACCAGTTCCGCACCGGGGCGCCGGCGGAGGAGGTCCGCCGCAACCAGCAGGCGGTCCAGCGGCTGATGACCGAGCTCGTCCGCGAGAAGCGGGCCGCCCCCGGCGACGACATGACCAGCGCCCTGATCGCGCTGAGCGACGCGGCCGGCTCCGTGTTGAGCGAGGAGGAGC
>NZ_JBFAPH010000339.1:0-6732 GCF_040675635.1 Streptomyces sp. NPDC049577 | reverse complement strand
TGGAACTGGGCCAGGGCGAACATGTCCGGGACGTCGGCGACCTTGTGCAGCCCGCTCCCGGTCACGTCGACGGTGCAGCGGTTGACGTCGTTCGGCCGCTGGGCGCCGATCCGGTCCAGCTTCAGGCCGAGCGGCACGGCGTGCTGCCGCACGCACAGGGTGCCCATCGGATGCAGTACGGGGCCGTCCCGGCCGGGCGACAGGACCCGCAGGGTGACCAGCGGCTCGATGGCCGGGGCCCGGGTCTGCCACCCCTCGAGCTTGGCCAGCTCGCCGGCCAGCAGCGGCATGACGTCGACGGGCGGCAGGGTGGTGTCCCGGGCCTCGCCCCAGGTGATGTCGAAGTCGGCGGAGATCTCGAAGAACAGGAAGCCGATCGAGCCGCGGCCGTGGGCCCGCCACGGCGTGGGTCCTTCGAGCGCGAAGTCCAGGCTGATGCTGAAGACGCCCACGCCGAACGCCTTGAGGGAGACGGAAGCGGCGATGTGGATCGTGAAGGAGAACGGCGAGAACCGGAAGAGCGCGTCGAAGCCGATGTGCCCCTCGACGCTCAGCTCGCTGAACCCGAAGAAGAGATCCGCGGCGGCGCCGAACTGCACGGTGTTGCTGGTCACCGCGAAGTAGCCGGACGCCCGGATGCGGGCCAGCGGCTGGTTGACGATGTCGATGGACACCCGCCGCGGGCTGGGGAACGGCAGGGGAGGCGGGGTGAACGCCGGGTGGAAGCCGCCGACCGTCAGCAGCACACTGGCGTCGTCGCCCCAGGCGACGAGCAGCCCCATCTCGCCCTCGATGGTGATCATCAGAACGTGGGAGTCGAAGAGCGCGGCGAAGAAGTACAGCCGCTTGCGGTCGAACTCGATCGCCCCCGCGAAGTTCACCTGGAGCACCATGACCGGGAGGTCCTGGGCGGGCAGCGCGACCTTCAGCACGCCGACGATCGCGATGTTGCCGGGGATCTCCACGATGACCCCGACCGACACGCTGACCAGCGTGGGCGTGCCCCAGCCGAGCTTCGCCATCGGGCCGATGAGGAAGGTGCCGTCCTGCGGCGGAAAGAACGCCCGCAGGTCGCTCAGGATGCGCGGGGCGTTGGCCACCACGTCCTTGGGGAACATCACCGACTCGACCGCCCCGCTGCGTACGCCCTCCATCAGCGCCTGCAGGTTCATCGTCCGGTTCAGCCCGATCAGCCCGCCGACCGCCAGCAGGGTGAACCCGTACCCCAGCTGGAGTCCGCCCCCGCCGAACTCCGCGGACAGGATGATCAGCAGGGAGAAGCCGCCGCCCGGCAGGCGGGTGCTGATCAGCCCGATCGCCTTGACGTCGAGGAAGCCCGCGAGCCGCAGTTCGAGCGCCCCCGCGTACTCGCCACGGTCGGGATCGGCGTAGAGGAAGCCGCCGCCCTTCAGCATCGCGACGTCGACGGACAGCCCCACCCCATTGGGCGGCTTGAAGGCGAAGTCGAGCTGGACGGGCCCCAGATTGCCGCCGCCGGAGGGGAAGCCGAGCGTGGCGATGACGCCGACCCGCTCCACGGCGGCCCGGACCGGGCCCAGAGCGGCGTTGAGGTCGGCGGACAGCTCCACCGGCATCACCGGGCCGGGCTTGACGGCGAGGTTGACCGCGCGCAGATCGACCGGTCCGATCCGCAGGTGCAGCGGGATCCGGATGTCCAGCGATCCGCTGCCGTGGAAGCGCAGACCGCCGGCGGGGTCGAAGGTGAAGCCGACGCCGAAGCCGGCCTCGATCCGGCCGCCGCCTCCGACGACGGTCTGCAGGAAGCCGTCCCCCGACGCCAGATCGATGACCAGTTTGCCGTCGGTGATCTCGCCCTCGACCGTCGGTCCGGCGGTGGCCTTGCCGTCGGCGAACGCGAGGGTGATGCCCGCCTGGGCGCTGAGCCCGGCGAACTCCAGCCGGCTGCCGCCCGGCTCGCCGAGGACGACGACCGGCTTGGCAGGGTGGACGGTCAGTCCCGCCGTGGCCGATCCGGCGAGCACCCCGTCCGGTGGGGTCAGCTCCGCCTGGAACGGGGGCCGCACGGTGCCGGTCGTGCCAACAGGCAGGGCGCCCTTGAGAGCGATGTGCGCGATCCAGTCGGGCGGCGTCAGAGGGAAGTCGAAGGAGGATTCCGCCGCGCCGGGGAGCACGACTTCGAAGGCCAGGCCGGGCGGTGAACCGGACGTGGTGGGCTTGATGTCCAGGGCGAACGCCTGCAACTCGACCGGATTGCCGCCGCTCGCCGGTTGCAGCAGCACGGGCAGGCCGAGCCGCCCGAGGGCGCCTTCCAGTACGCCCAGCAGCGCGCCCGTGTCGAAGGACGCGTCGCCCCAGTGATAGACGGAGGACAGCAGACCGAGGGGGTCGGTCAGGGCCGGCAGCAGCCGGTCGAGACGTACCGTCAGCCTGTCGAAGTCCGGCTTGGTGGGGTCGGCCGGGTTGCCGGGATCGGGCTGCCGGATGACGACGCCGAGTGTCTCCAGCACGGCGGCGACGGGCGCCGAGAGCTCCAGGACGCCGGCGAGGAGGAGGTCCAGCAGTTTGCGGGGAAGGTCCGTGACGAGGTCGTCGATCTGCTGCTGGGAGATGCCGGGCAGCGACGGTCCGGCGCTCCGCAGCGCGTTGGTCAGTTCGTCGAAGGAGGCGGTGACCCGGCCGCACTGTTCGATCACCTGGAGGCCGCCGGCCGTCATGCCCGGGGTGTCACCGCCGTCCATGGCGGTGACCAGCTGGGCGACCAGCGGTTCCAGCTGGCCCGCGGTGCCCCGGACGGTGGCCCGCGCCGCGCTGATCTGCGACTGGGTCAGAAACGCGTTGGGAAACTGGACGCCGAGTTCGGCGAAGGTCTCCAGCACCTGGTCGTCACCGAGCCGCGCGGCGATCGGCCGCAGCAGCCGGGCCAGTTCCAGGGCCACCCGCTGCAGGGTTCCGGCTCGCTCGGTCATGTGCGCTCTCCCGGGGTCGTCTTTGTCCCGAGTGCGTCGATGAGCTGTCCGTAGGTCATGCCCGGCAGATCGGCCGGGTCGGGCAGGGCGGCGCGCGCGGCCGCGAGGTCCTCGCGCAGCCGGTCGCCGCCGGCCCGGGCGAACAGCGCCAAGAGGCGTTCCAGGCACAGGTCGAGGGGCACGCCGTGGACGGTGCCCGGCAGTCTGGACTCCGGCCGGTCGCGCATCCGCAGCAGAAGCTGGACCAGTGCGGCACCGCCGTTGCGGTACCAGGAGACCTTGATGGCCCGGTCGGTGTTCACCAGGTCGATGAGCTCGCGCTGGTGACGCTGCCACAGCCGCAGGAGCAGCCGGCCGGCCTCGGTCCGTTCGAGGTCCGTCCGGATGCCGGTGACGGCGCCGGCGGCGGCGGGTTCGGCACCGGCCGGCCAGGGCACGCCGACGGGCAGGTACACCGGCTCCCCGGGGGCGCCACCCGGTTCCCCCAGCTCGCCGGCGAACTCGTGGGGCACCGCCGCGTGGGCGGCTCCGGGGACGGTGATGACCTCGTTGGGGTTTCCGTTCGAGACGACGAGCTTGAGCGTCAGATTGTGCTCGGCCTTGAGCCGCTGGAGCACATTGTCGATCAGGTAGGCCTTGGCGTTGCGCGTGTTCGCCTCGAAATGGCTGAGCAGCCCGATGATGTGGCCGGCGTTGTTGACCAAGACCGCCCCGGAGTCGCCCTCCAGGATGAACGTCGCGTTGGGGCACTCGGGGTTGGGGTTGCCCCGGACGATCAGGCGATTGTCGACATTCGCCGAATTCTTCTCCATGCCGATCAGCACCCCGCCCGTCAGCCCGGAACGCTGTCCCCACTTGCGCACGGGGTAGTTGCCCGCCGTGGCCTGTGCCCTGGTCACCGGTTCGGTGCCGGTGATCATCCCGGGGGTGGCGTTCGGGCCGAGGCCGAGGACCGCCGGGCGGAACTTGATACCCGGTGCCAGTCTGACCACGGCTTCGTCCCGGTCGGTGTCCTCCTGCCCGTTGGGATTGCTCCACGGTGGCCCGCCCCGCCCGGCCGCGAACGTGCCGATGATGTCCGAACAGCAGCCCGAGGAGCCCTTGCCCCCGCTGGGGCTGCCCATCCGGGTCACGCCGGGCACGGCGAGCCCGACATCGCTCGGCGCGCACACGTGATTGTTGGTGAGTACGTAGTACTGCTTGGGGCTCACCGTCTCGTCCACCAGGAAGCAGCCGATGGTGCCGGGCTGGCTGCTGCCGTGGGTCATGATCCGGGCGCCGGCGATGAGCGGGCGGTAGGGGGTGTCGTCCCCCTGGGCGATCTCGTCCGGGATCATCGGGTCGTAGCAGGCTCCCATGGGCGGCCCGGCGGCGGCATCGTGGGTGGTCACGTCACCCCGCCTCCGCCGCGCTGAGCCGGTCGATGATCTGCGGGTAGGTGAGCCCGGACAGATCGGGCAGGGCGTCCTTGACGCGTGCCAGCTGCTCCCGGAGGGCCGCGCTCGCGCGGCCGGCGAACAGATCGTGCAGCCGCTCGAAGAGCATGGGCAGCGGGACGTCGTGCACGGTCCCGGGCAGTGTCATGGCCGGCTGGTCCATCATGCGGACGAGCGTCTGCATCAGCGCCGGCCCGCCCGCGCGGTGCCAGGCGGCCGCCGTTCTGCGGTCCTTCTCCAGCAGTCCGGTGAGTTCCCGCTGGTGCTCCAGCCACAGGCCGATCAGGAGCCGGCCCGCCTCCGAGCGGTCGAGGTCGGCCTGGAGCCGGCCGAGCGTGCCGGGCGTGGGCGGCGCCACGCCCGGCAGCCAGGCCGTGGTGGCCGGGGCGGCGTCCTGCAGGTAGTCCGCGCCGTGGACCAGCTCGGGCGGTACGGCCACCCTCGCCGCCCCGGGAACGGTGCCGACCGGGGCGGGGACCGGGGGAGGGGTGGCCACCTTCAGCGGGAGCCGGTTCGTGAACTCGAGCCTGCCGAGCACACCGTCGATCGGCAGTGCCCATCCCATGCTGGCGGCGGCTCGAGCGAAGATCAGTCCGACGACCTCGTTGTGGTTGTTGACCAGGGCTGCCCCCGAGTCACCGCCCTGCACGAACCAGAGCGGTGTCGTGGCCGGCAGCAGCGGATTGGGGTTGGGCTTGACCACGATGGCGTTGTGCTTCACGGCCCCGCCCTGCAGGGTGACCGTCGTCCCGATGGAGTCCACCGTGCCGCCGGTCAGCCGCGACAGCATGCCGCGCTTGCGGACCTGATACGTGTGGTTCCGCACCTCTTCGTCCCTGAGGACGTGAACGCCACGCACCGGGCCGATGTCGATGATCTCCGGCAGCCACTCCATGCCCGGGTCCAGTTCGACCACGCCCTCGTCCCGCTCGGTGTCGAGGCCACCCCCTGCCACCACCCCGATGAGGTTCGAACAGCATTTGGTGATGCTCCCGGCCTCCGACGGCTGGCCGGCCCGCGTGCTCCCCACGGTGGGCTCCAGGAGCTCACCCTCCAGGACGTGCCAGGCGGTGAGGGCGTACTTCTTCGTCGGGTCGGTCTTGTGCTCCAGAAGACAGCCGAGCGTTCCCAGCCCCGAACCGGGCATGTCGACCCTCATCCGCCCTCCGCCCCTCAACGGGCGGTAGCGCTTGTCGTCCGACTGCTTGAGCGTCAGCGTCGGCCTTCCGGCCGGGGGGTTCAGCTGGACCAGCTCGCCCCGTCCCATCTCGGCGACGTCCGTGGGCACGCCGTCGATCTCGGCCGGGATCAGCTCCTCGGGCGGTACGTCCTGCCGGGGCTTCTTCCGCTCCACGTAGACCCGCAGCACGATCTCGCCGGTCGGCTCCCCGCCCCGCTCCCGTCCGCCGATGCCCACGGCGGTGACCCCGGGCAGGGACATCAGGAGTTCGACGGCGCGGTCCCTGGCCGCGCGGATTTCCTCGTCGCTGTACATCGCCGCTCTTTCCCGCCTGAGCGGGGACGTCGGCGACCTCCGGGCGCAGGCTCAACGGGAGCCTGGAACGTCCCACTGACCTCCACGATGCTCACATATCGAGGATCATATGTCGCCTTTTGTAGTCATTTAGCCGTCTGGATGGCCCGATCGCCGTAGCCGGTCCCCTCCTGCCCCGCCGCCCCGGCGCTGTCCCAGCTCCGCCACGTCCGCCACAGATACGCCAGCGCGGGCAGCGTGACCAGGCCCAGGACCGCGTAGGCCGACCGGGCCCCGATGCCCTCGCTCAGCAGGGGCGTGACGACGGGGGAGAGCAGGGCCGCGCCGCCCGTGGCCAGCCAGAGCAGGCCCGAGGCGCGGCCGAGGACCTCGGCCGGCAGGAACTTGACCCGCATCATCACCGCCGTGCTCACCACCGCGCCCTCGCCGACGGCACCCACCGCCAGGGCCGCGACGAACACCGGCCAGGAGGGCGCCAGCAGGAGGAAGAGGGAGAGGGCCCGCACGACCGTGCCCACGGCCAGGGACAGCCGCGGGCGGAAGGTCGCGCGCTGGGCGACCAGGAGGTTGCCGACGAGCATGCAGCCGTTGGTGGCCAGCATCATCGTGCCCGCCGTCTCGCTGGACAGGCCCCAGTCGGTGCGCATGCTGTAGACCGTCAGGGTCCTGAAGCCGGCCCCGCAGGCGAGGGCGACGACGATCTGCGCGACCACCATGGCCAGGATGCGCCGGTCGTCCCTGATGGCCCGCCAGCCCTCCGACAGCTTCCAGCCGCCGGGACCGCCGCCCTGCGCCGTCTTCGCCGCCGTGCGCCGCTCGGGGTGGACGCCCAGCGCCCAGACCACGATCGGCG
>NZ_JBFAPH010000338.1:0-6739 GCF_040675635.1 Streptomyces sp. NPDC049577 | reverse complement strand
GCGGGAGAAGAACTGCCCGCCGCGACGGCGACGAGCCACCGCGGCGAGGGTCCGGCGGAATCCACGAGCACCGCAACCGGCACATTCGCCGCAATCCGCCGGACAGGCCTCAGGCCGGCGCCGCCTCGAGATGCGTCCTGACCCGGTCCAAGGTGGTGCGGATGTGGGCGTCGTTGGCGCCGGCGCGGTCCCGGACACCGGTGACCGCGACGGCGAAGGGAATGAACCACAGCGGCACGCGGAGCCAGCTGGTCTCCGTGATGACGCAGCCCCCGTCCGCGGGCTCGATGTCGTACTGCCAGCGCGAGATCGGGATGCGCAGCGGCGTCGCCTCGACCTCGTAGGCGAAGCGGCGCCCCGGCTGCGCGTCCGTGATGCGGCACGTGGTGACCCAGCGCCGCGGGCCGTTGCGGTTGTAGCCGAGGAACCGCGCGCCCACCGCCGCCGTCGTCGCGCCGTCCAGCCAGCGGGCACGGTACGTCTCCGCGGCGAAGCGGACCATGGTCGGCGGATCGCTGACGACGCGGTACGCCTCGGCCGGCGTGGCACGGACGGCCGCCGTGCCGACGGCCGCGGGCTCCGGGAACCTCGGTATACGCATGGGCATCTCCTCCGCCGGTGATGCGGACGTGCATACCATGAACTCTTCCCGGGCCCCTCGCGGATGTGCTGGAATCGGCTTCCGGGTACGTCTCGTGATGCAGGGGTGGCACAGTGATCACAGTGCGGGATGTGGTGCGGGAGTCGGTCGCCGAGCACGCGCCGCATGAGTTACCGGTCGTCGACGGATTACTGGGGTTCGACGACGAGCACGTCGTACGGGTGTTGTCGGGCCAGGGGGACCGCAGGGAGCCGCTCGGCTTCGGGTACGCCGAGGTGACGGCGGTGGTCACGTCCGTGGTGTGGCTGGTGCTGGACCAGGTGGCGCGGCAGGCCGCCGAGAAGGTGGCCGACGGGGTGGTCGGGAAGGGGCGGGCCGGGCTGCGGCGAGTGCTGCGGAGGGGCGCCGTCGTGCCACCGCGGGTGCTGGCGGAGCTCGACCGTGAGCAACTGACGCTCGTGCGGGCGCGGATCGTGGAGCGCGCCACCTCCCAGGGCCTGGCGGGCCCGGACGCCGAGGCGCTGGCGGACGGCGTGGTGGCCCGGCTGGCCATGGAGGGCGTGGCCCCCGGCGGGGCCGGCGGGACGGCGGCCGATCCGGGCCGGGCCGGGCGGGCCTGAAGGCGGCGGAGCACGGCGGAATGCGGCGGACTCCCGTGCGGCGGGCTCTCCTGCGCATGTCGGCGGCCCGGCGGCTGCCCCTCACCGGCGGCGGCATTCCGGACACCGGTCTGCGCTTCGCGCTGCTGATGACGCTCGTGACGGCGGCGAGCGTCAGCATGCTGGACACGACGCTCGCGCCCCGGCCCGACGACACCCCGGGCGACGCCCTCGGATGCCTGCTCGCCGCGGGCCTCGACCCCGACGGCTCGAACCTGGCCAACCTCCTGGCCGGAGTGCGCAGTCCGGAGGCGATCCACGACTGTCTGTCCGGTGCCCCGGCCGTGGCGTACGGGAAGGGCATGGCGGCGACCGCGCTCCTGCTGGCCGTCGCGGCCCTGGTGTACTGGTGGCTGCCGCGGCTGCGCGAGCGGCGGCACGCGACGCTGCCGCTCGAAGCCGTGGACCCGGACGGCATGCTCGCCCGTGAACTCGCGGAACTGCGTGCGATCGCGGGAACCGGCGACCGGGTGCGGTTCCGTGTCGCCCCGGGGCGGACGACCGCCGGCGCGGTCGTCCACGGACGTGCCGGCCGGTACACCGTCTCCCTGCACGCGGGCCTGCTCGTGCTGTACGGCGTCGATCGTGACCGGTTCCGGGCCGTGGTCCTCCACGAGCTCGCCCATCTGCGGCACCGGGACGTCGACTTCGCCTACTCCAGCACCGCCCTGTGGCGGACCTTCGTGGCGCTCGCGCTGCTGCCCTACCTGTACCACGAGGGCGATCTGCTGCTGCGCGGACTGCTGGGGCGCACCAGGTCCCCGTTCTGGCCGGGGGTCGCGTCGATCACCACATACAGCCTGCTGTCCGGGCTGCTGCTGGTCCTGCTGGTCCATCTGACCCGCGCGGACCTGCTGCGCAGGCGTGAACTGTACGCGGACGCGCAGGCGATCGCCTGGGGAGCGAGCCCCTCGGCCTGGGACCGCCCCGACCGCACGGCCGGCCGATGGCGGCGGGCGACGGCATTGCTGCGCACGCACCCTGACTGGGCCGAGCGCCGCCGCGCCCTCGCCGAACCCGGGCGCCTCGCACCGGTGAGCGCGCTGCCGATGCTGCTCCTGGGAATCGCGGGGTCGTTCCTGGTCCACCAGCTCACCGTCTTCCCCGGGCTGTCCGAGACGGCGGCGACGCCCTGGATCGCGGCGTGCTTCGTCACGCCGGTGCTGTGCCACCTCCTGCGGCGCTCTCGGGAGGCGGGCGTGCGGGCCGGTCTGTGGCTCGGGCTCGGCCTGCTGGCGGGCGAATTCGTCGTCGGCGGCAACAGCGGCAACGAATGGCTGGTCGGACAGCCCGCGTATCTGCTGACGTTCCTGCTCGCCGGATGGGTACCGACGGTCTGGTGCGCGCAGAGCGCACGGCTGGAGGCGTGCCTTCCCGGGCGCTGGGCACGCCGGGCGGTGGTGCTGCTGAACGGCCTGGTGACACTGGCCCTGCTGTGGGGCGGGTTGCGCTGGTGGCAGCAGTGGGGCAAGTACCAGGCAGTGGGGGTGTACGACCGGAGCGGGGCGTTGCGGACCGTGTTCCGGGAGACGTTCCCAGGACCGTGGCGGGACTACGCCTTCGAGTTGTCCGCGGCGACCGAGGCGTTCCCGGGGCTGCATTCGTTCAACAACAGCGTGCCGCTGGGGCTCGCGGTCATGGCGTCCGCGCTCGTCCCGCTGTTCGTCCATCTCCGGGCCGGGCGGACGGGCTTGCGCGTGCGACGCACCCTGCTGGCCGGTGGGGCGGGCGGCCTGCTGTGCTGGCTGGGGTTGGCCGCCGGGTCGTACGCCCTGCACGCGGAGCGGCCCGGCACGCTGCGGGGGCGCTTCGGGGCGTTCCAGTACGTCCAGATCTGGTGGCTGGTCGTGACGGTCACGGGTGCCTGCCTGGTCACGGGTGCCGTCGTCGCGGGCGTCAGCCGGCGGTACTGGCTGCTGCGGGCGCTGCTGGCCGCGCAGCTGGCCGAGGTCATCGGTTTCGCCGGCGTGTACCTGCTGTCCTCCGCCGACGGCTGTCTCGGTCCGCTGAACGTGATCGGGAGCAGCTGCCACTGGCTGCCGGCGAACGGCAGGACCCTCACGGCGCTGGTCGCCGCGCAGTCCCTGACGAGCGCCGTCCTCTGCGCGGCGGCGGCCGCACTGGCGGGGGCCGCCGTCGCACGCGTCGTCCGCCGCTTCCCGGCAGCGGCGCGGCCCGCGGCCGAGGTCCCGTCCGCCCGTCCCCGGCCCGCTCTGCTGCGGCAGACGGCGGGGCTCGCCCTGGCCCTCCCCGCGCTCCTGCTCGCCGTCGTCACCTACACCTACGCGCCCGGCCCGCGGGCATCCTCGGCCGTGGGCAAGCCGCCCACGACCTCGCCCGCGATGGGCAGGCTCCTCGAACTGCTCGACGCCCCCCGGACGGCGCGCACGGCGACGATCCGGCAGTGGCAGGCACTGGCCTGGCTCAACAAGGGCGGTCTGCGGCACGTGGCCGGCCTCAGCCGCGGCTATCTGGCACTCACCTCCGCCATCGGCAAGGCCGCCGCGCAGGAGCCCACGGCACAGGGGACCATCGAGATCGACGAGAGCGAGTTCGCCCGGCTCTGCGGCACGCTCGGCAGCCGGGTGCGGGACGCGCGGAGGTACTTTCCCTTCCCCGATCCGGCGCTGGACCGGCGGTGGTCGAAGACGCTGGACCGGATCGCCCGCGACAGCGAGGACTGTCTGTCCGGGACGACCGGCGGCAAGGACGGCGCTGAGCGCGAGCGGGCCTTCGCCCGGTTCCTGACGAACTCTCCGGAGACGGTGCACGCGCTGCTGTTCACGATGCAGGACATGGAGAAGCAGAGCGAGGCACCCTCCTGACCCGCGTCGGCGGGGTCCGGTTACGCCCGTCCGGACCCCGTTGGTCACCTAATGGAGCAATACGACTACCCTGCGGATGCTCTGTGTGGATCGGCGGGTGAACCTCTGATCAAGGAGGTACATCCATGAAGTCAATCCGTACCGCTGTCTGCGGCACTCTGACGGCAGTCGCCGTCTGCGCGGCACCCGCCGCCTACGCCCTCGGCTCCCCGGCCCAGTCCGCTCCGCTCGCTCCCGTCACGGTCGCGGGCGGGCACGTCGTCACCCAGGAGGGCTGCGACGAATGCGACCGTCACGACCACGACGGTCGCGACGACCACGGCCGTGACGACTCGGACGACCACGGTCGTGACGACTGGGACGACCATGGCCGCGATGACCACGGGCGTGACGACCACGGGCGTGACGACCACGGCCGTGACCACGACCACGGCCGGGGTGACCACGGCCGCGGCGACCACGGGCGCGGCGACCACGGCCGTGACCACGACCACGGGCGCGGTGACCACGACCACGGCCGTGGCGACCACGACCACGGGCGCGGCGACCACGACCGGGGTGACCACGGTCGCGGTGAGCACGGGCGCGACCACGACCACGGCCGGCCGCACGCCCCCGCGCACGCGGGCGGTGGCGCGACCGCGACGGTGGCCGCGGCCGAGTCCTCGACCCCCGACACCCCGGCACTCGTGCTCGCGGGCGCCACGGTGGGCATCGCCGGTGGGCTGATCTGGTACCGCCGCCGCGCCAACGCGGCCAAGCAGTGACAGGAAGCGATCCGGCGTCATGTCAGAGAAGCGCGCAGGCGGCCACGGCCGCCTGGTGACGAGGGCGGCCTGGGTAGCGCTGCTACTGGCCCTGTGGCTGTGGGGCCACGACGTCACCGAGGAGCCGATAGGCAAGGCTCCGGTGCCCGGTGGCGTCGCCCCGTCAGGTCGTCCTTCCGCGCAGGGCCTGCCCCCGGCACACGAACCGCTGCCGGGGGCGGTCCCCCAGAAGATCACCATCAAGACGCTGGCCGTGGAAGCCCCCATCGAGGGCCACGGTCTGGACGCGCTGGGCGGTGTCGAACCGCCCCCGTACGAACGGCCGAACACCGTGGCGTGGTACCAGAGCGGTCCCCAGCCCGGCAGCTCGGGCGCGGCCATCCTGGTCGGCCACGTCGACACCGAGAAGACGCCGGCCGTGTTCTACGAACTCCCCAGGATGAAACGCGGCGACAAGATCGTCATCGATCGTACGGACGGCACGACGGCCGAGTTCACCGTCGAGGACGTCGCCGTCGTCGCCAAGGACCACTTCGACGACCAGAAGGTCTACGGCGCCCGGGACGAGAACCGCGCCGAACTGCGCCTGATCACCTGTGGCGGCAACTACAACCGGGCGCAGCACGAGTACACCGCCAACGTCGTCGTCTCCGCCTATCTGACGGGGGCGAGCGGCCGGTCGTCCGGCGAGAGCGGCGTGATGGCGGGCGGAACCGACGCGGCCGAGACCGGCTGACGCAGCCGCGTCCCGACCACGAGCTCCTCGATCTCACCCCGCCCTGCCGGCTCGTCCGGCAGGGCGGTCCCCGTCTCCGCGCCGTCCAGCACGGCGTTCTTCTCCCGCCGCGACGGCGCGCAACCACGACGTACCGGACCGGCGGTGCCGAACCGGCCCTCACCCTGAGCAAAGAGGCACCGGCACGGCCCGGCCGCCCCGCACCAAACCGACGGGTCCGTTTCAGGACGCCGCGTCGGCCAGGGTGAGGGCGTGCAGGCGCTCCGGCGGGCCCGGGCGGGCGTAGTACCAGCCCTGGGCCGTGTCGCAGCCCAGTAACCGCAGGCACTCCGCCTGGGTGCCGGTTTCCACGCCCTCCACGGTCACCGACAGGTCGAGCGTGTGGGCGAGCGAGACGATGCCCTCCACGATCTTCACGTCGACGGGGTCGGCCGGGTCGCGCTGCATGCCGCGGGTGAAGGAGCGGTCGAGCTTGAGGGTGCTGACGGGCAGCCGGCGCAGGTAGGAGAGGTTGGAGTAGCCGGTGCCGAAGTCGTCGAGGGCGATGTCGACGCCGAGATCGGCGAGCTGTCGCAGGGGGCGCAGTTCGGCCTCGTCGGCGCCGATGAGGGCGTTCTCGGTGACCTCCAGGCAGAGCGCCGAGGGGTCGAGGCCGGCGCCCGTGAGGACGGCGACGGTGTCGGCGACGAGGGAGGGGTGGCGCAGCTGGGTGGGCGAAAGGTTGACGTTCACCCGCTTGACGCCCTGGCAGGTGCCGGCCGCGCGCCAGGCGCGGGCCTGCCGGGCGGCCTCCTCCAGGACCCAGCGGCCGAGCGGCACGATCAGCCCGGTGCTCTCGGCGAGCGGGATGAACTGGTCGGGGCCGAGCACCCCGTGGACCGGGTGCAGCCAGCGCACGAGGGCCTCGGCGCCGCGCACGGTGCCGTCGGAGAGCCGGACGAGGGGCTGGTACTCGATGAAGAACTCGCCGTTGTCGAGCGCGGCGGGCAGCCGGGTGGTGAGGCCGTGCCGGGCGATGACGCGGGCGTCGGTGTCGGCGTCGGCCACTTCGTAGCGGTTCCAGTAGTCGTAGGAGCCCGTGGTGTTGAACCCGGGGATGATCACGCCGAGGGCGAGCACGGTGGCCGCCGCGCCGAAGGCCACCAGCCCGG
>NZ_JBFAPH010000337.1:0-6748 GCF_040675635.1 Streptomyces sp. NPDC049577 | reverse complement strand
CCGGCCTCGGCGCGCCGCGCCTGCACCGCCACGGCAAGGACAGCGATCCGCTGGTCGTCCTCACCGCGTCCGCGGCCGTCAAGCTCGGCCTGCCGGAACGCCTGGAAGGCCCCGAACAGCGCCGCTCCCTACGCCTGCCCGACGACCATCCCGTGGTCGGGCAAGTCACCGCGGCGAAGTGGAAGCTGACGCAGCGCGGCTTCGGCCCCTGGGCCAGGATCTACCGCCCCGCCCAGACCGGGCAGCGTCAGTGCGTGCAGCTCGCCGTCCTGTCCTGGGACGCCCTGGACACCCGCTCCTGGCCCGGTGTCGCGGAGATGCCGCCGGCCGGGATCGCCCACGTCCTGGGCGTCTACGCGCAGCGCGTCATCACCCCCCGCGGCTCCACAGCCGTCTCGGGCCTGGAACTGATGACCGCGCTGCGCCCGCCCACCCGAGCGGTGCAGGACAAGGTGACCGGCCAGTGGGTCTCCGGCTGCAACCCCGGCAGCCTCGGGACCGAGCCGATGGACCCGGCGCCGCCGGAGGCCACCCTCGAGCACCCCGTGGTGGTCAACTCCGGCTGGACCGGCGGGTTCCTGGACGAGGAGGCGTACCAGTGGGTCCGCTCGGTGGACCTGCTGACCGATCAGGAGTGCCTGCTGCCGTACGCGGTCGGCCTGGACCTGAACACCGCCTTCCTCGCCGCCGCCGCCCGGCTCACCGTGGGCCTCTCCGGCCCCGAGCACTTCGTGAACCCGCCGTTCAACCCCAAGATCCCCGGCTCCTGGCTCGTGGACCTCTCCCACATCGAGCTGGACCCGCGCCTGCCCTCACCGTTCACCCCGTCGGGCGCCCGGCCGACCGGCCCGGCCTGGTACCAGACGCACACCGTCGCCTACGCCCAGGAGCTCGGCCACAACGTCCGGCCGATCGAGGCGTACCTGCGGCGCGAGACCGGCGCGTACCTGGACCCGTGGCACGACCGCCTCAAGAACGCCTACGTCGACACCCTCGCCGACCTCGGCGTCACCAAGGACCTGGACGACCGGGCGTTCCTCGCGGCGATGGAGCGGCACAAGGACGTCGACCCCGCCCTGGCGGCTGTCCTGGCCGCCATCAAGGCCACCGTCAAGGGCGGCGTCGGCAAGCTGCGCGAGCGCCCCCAGGGCCGCCACTACAAGGACGGGGACCGGTGGCCGGCCCTCCGGCGCCCGACCTGGCGCCCCGACATCCGCGCGGCCGTCATCAGCAAGGCCCGGGTCAACATGCACCGCAAGATGCTGAACATGTCCCGGATGACGGGCCTGTTCCCGCTGGCCGTGCTCTCCGACTGCGTCGTCTACCCCAGCCCCGGCGACAGCCCGCTGGCCTTCCTGCCGTACGCGGCCTCCGGCAAGCCGCAGCCCGGCGGCTTCCGCCTGGGACCCACCCCGGGCCTGGCCAAGCTGGAGGGTGTCCAGGAGATGGCGTGGGCGGTCGACCTGATGGAGAAGGGCTTCAACCCGGCCCGCCACATCAAGGGCGGCGACGCGGTCTTCGACGAGGGCGAGTAGGCCGTCACCATCCCCGCCCGGCGCGGGCGTGAACCACACCGAAGGAGTCGAACCGATGAACACCGCCGACGCCGCGGGCGCCCCTCTGATCCGTCAGCGGTACGGCCGCAGCCGGCTCACGGACGGGAGCTGACCGTGGGGGAGATCGAGGACGCCATCGAGCGGGCCGACCAGGAGGCGTTCACCCGTGAACCGCCCAAGACCCTCCAGGGCCGCATCAACTTCCTGCTCAAGCAGATGAAGACCGCGAAGGCCGTCGCGCAGGAGCTCGGCGTCACCGCCGACTCCGTCAACCGCTACCGGCGCGGCGCGCGCAAGCACCCGCCGAAGGAGATCGCGGACCGCATCGACGCGGCCGTCCGCGCCCGCTGGCAGCCCCAGCTGCGCAAACGCCGGCGCGAGCAGGCCGCCACCGCCACCGGCATCACCGTGGAGACCAGGGCCCGCTTCGGCTACACCGCACCCATCGGCACCACCGACGACGGCCGGGTACGACGCCTGACGGTCCACCTCCCCCCGGACTACGCACGACGGCTGTTCAACGCCCGGCAGCAGGGCGCCGACGACCAGCAACTGCGCCGCATCGTTGCCGAGGGACTGCAAGAGGTCTATTTCAAGGACGGCGGCCGCCGCGCTCAGGACCTCGAGGTCGAATTCACCGACATCGACTATTTCGACGTGTCTTTCTGACACACAGGAAGGGCAACGCCCCAGCCGTCCTGCACGGCGACGTGGGCCCGGAGAGAGGCGATGCGGGTAGCGCTTACGCGTCCGCCGGGCCGAAGTGGATCAGAGGCTTGATGATTCCTCCCTCTTTCGATGCCATCATCTGGAATGCCCGCTCGATCTCGTCGAAGCCGAACTCGTGTGTGGTCATCGGTGTGGGGTCGACCTTCCCGGTCTCCATCAGCCGGAAGATCCGCCGGAGCCACCCCCGGCCTCCGCGGTTGAACCCGCCGTAGACCTGCTTGTCGGACATGCCGTACCCGAACGGCTCCAGGGGGATCCGCAGCGGCCCGGGCGCCTCGCCGTGGTACCCGACGTTGGAAATGCGCCCGCCCGGCTTCGTGACCCGGAAGGTCGCCTCCCAGGTCTGCGGGGTTCCGAGCGCCTCGATGGCTGCGTCGACCCCCTGGCCGTCCGTCAGCTCCAGGATGCGCTCGACCGGATCGCACCGCGTGTAGTCGACGATCACGTCGGCGCCGAAGCGGCGGGCGAGTTGCTGACGCGCGGGAACCGACTCGACGGCGATGATGAGACCCGCGCCGCGCAGCCGGCAGCCGATCGTCGCCGACAGCCCCACCGCGCCCTGGGCGAAGATGGCGACGGTCTCACCCAGTCCGAGTTCCGCGTGCTCGGCGGCGACGAACCCGGTGGAGAGCATGTCGGTGGCGTACAGCGCCTTGTGGTCGGAAAGCCCGTCGGGGATCGGGGCAAGGTTGGCCTGGGCGTTGTTGACGAGAAAGTACTGAGCGAGGGTCCCGTCCCGCCGGTTGGTGAACTGGGCGCCCCCCAGCATCTGCCCACGGCACTGCGAGGAGAACCCGCGCTGGCAGGAATCGCACTGGAAGCAGGGCGTGATCCCGGCCACCGCGACCCGCTGGCCCAGGGCCGGCCCTTCGACAGCCGAGCCGAGCGCATGCACGACACCGACCGCCTCATGGCCCAGTGCCACATCCGGAGCGACCGGAATCACGCCCCTCATGATGTGCACATCGGTCGTGCACACCAAGGCCGCCGTTGTGCGCACGACCACGTCATTGGGGCCGGGTTCGGGGATCGGCTTGTCGATGACGCCGACTTCTCCGACCTTCCGGAGGACAAAGGCTTTCACGATGGCTTACCTGCCGTTCGGCGCGAGTGAGTGGCTCACCTCTCGCCTTTCCCGCCGGAAGGCGCCCGACGGTGGTCGGCGCGCCACCTGCCACACGTTCGGCCGAAGCGGCGCACCGTCGCCGTGGCGGCCGGTCAGGCCGCCGGTCGCAGCCCCCAGGCGACGGCCCGGCACGCCGCGGCCGCACGGTTGGGGACGCCGAGCTTGGCGAGGATGTGCTCGATGTGGGTGGCGACCGTGCGCGGGCTGAGGAAGAGGCGCTCGGCGATCTCCCGGTTGGTCCGTCCCTGCGTGAGCTCCGCCAGCACTTCCAGCTCGCGTGGGGAGAGGGCGGGGCCGCCGGGGCCCGCCGCGTCGCCGGCACCACCCGGGCCGCCGGAGGAACCGGGCCCGAGCAGCGGGTCGGTGACGGCGGCGAGGCACTCGCCCAGCAATGTCATCACGGCCCGGACGGCCGGCTGGTCGCAGCGGGTGCGGGTGGTGCTGACGTTGAGGATGCCCACGTACCTGCCGTCCGCGGTGAACAGGCACTGGGCCACACCGTCCTCGACACCCAGCGGTTCGAGGACCTCATGGAACCCGGCGGAGGTCCGCCGCACCGGGCCGGGCACGTCGTGCCACCAGCGCGTGGTGTCCGCCGAGTCCCGGATGAGCGAGAAGCCGGGGTCGTCGTGCAACCGGTCCTCGATGTACCGGGTGGCGCCGGCCGGGTAGTTGCCGGCCAGCGTGAGGTGACGGCGGCGCAGCGGATCCCACCGGGACAGCGACGCGTGATCGTAGTCGATCAGCGCGGACAGCGCCGTGAGGACACCCTCCGCGCCGCCCGTCCCCTTGACGGCGCGGCGTGCCGTCTGGCGTACGTGGAGGGCGGCGCCCAGCACGTCCTTCGTGTTCTGCTGCGCTGTCATCCGTCCAGCTTGATCATCGGGCGGGCGGGGGTCAAACGGCGAGTTCGTCGTGCACGATGTCGCCGCCCACCGCGGTGAACACCACGGGCATGTCCGGGATGTCGTGCGGATCGGCCCTCAGCAGGTCGCCCGCGAGCACGCACAGGTCGGCGACCTTGCCCACCTCCAGCGTGCCCTTCCAGTCCTCGGCGAAGTCCTGCCAGGCCGCGTCGGCCGTGTAGGTGCGGATGGCCTCGGCCAGCCGGATGCGCTGGCCGGGGCCGCTGACGCGGCCGCTGGCCTTGGACTCGCGGAGCACCATCGTGGCGACGCCCTGCCGCCAGTCGGGCAGGGTGACGGGGGCGTCGGAGCCGCTGGTGACGGTGACGCCCGCGTCGATCGCGTCGCGGTAGGGCCACTCGTACGCGGCCCGCTCGGGCCCGACGAACTCCTCCTCGATGTCGGCGACGGTCCATTTGATGGTGGGGTTCATGTTGACGCCGAAGTCGTGCGCGGCCAGCTTGCGCATGCTTGCGGCGGAGAGGAAGTCGCCGTGGATGACGTAGTGCCGGGCGTCGGGCCGGGGGTGCGCGGCGGCCGCGGCGGCGAAGGCGTCGACGACCGTGTCGATGGCCCGGTCACCGGTGACGTGGACGCCGGCCTGGTACCCGGCGGCGTGCGTGTAACGGATCATCTCCGCGAGCTGGGCGACGCGTTCCTCGTCGGTGTCCCCGCCGACGCACAGGGAGCCGCAGCCGCCGCCGGTGTACGGCTCGTGCATCCAGGACGTCTTGTTGACCGGGACGCCGTCGGCGAACAGCTTCACACCGACGACGTTGAGACGGCGGGGATCGGCGGACGCGGGTTCGTCCAGGGCGGCCAGGGCCTGCACGAAGTCCTCGGCCGTGCTCGTCATACCGGTGGGCAGAAGCAGCACGCTGACCCGCGCGGTCAGTTCGCCGCCGGCCAGCAGGCGCCGGTAGACGTCGAGCGTGTCGTGGGCGAGGGCACCGCGCATCAGGGCGTCACCTCCGGGCCCGAGGCCGGGCTCGGTGTAGCTGGTGATGCCGAGCCGCGCCAGGGCGCGCAGCGTGGTCCTGATCGCCTCCGCCCGCACCTCCGGGGAGAGGGCGGGCAGTGCCCGGTGGACGAGGTCCTGGGCGCCCTCCTGGAGGAGACCCGTGGGCTCGCCGGCCGCATCCGTGACGATGACCCCGCCGGGCGGCACCGGGGTGTTCCGGTCGACCCCGGCCCTCGCGAGCGCCGCGGAGTTGACCCAGGTGGCGTGGCCGGAGTTGGAGTACATCAGGACCGGGTGGTCCGGGCTGACGGCGTCGAGGTCCTGGCGGGTGGGCATCCGGGAGGAGTCGGTGACGCATTCGGCGAGGTAGCCCGCGTCCCACCCGTGCCCGGTGATCCATTCTCCTGCTGGGGTCTGCTCGGCGGCCTTCCGGACGGCCCCGGCGACGTCGGCGATCGAGCGGACGGCGGGGTGGGAGACGTCGACGGACAGCGGCGGCCTGGTCATGCCGAAGGCACAGCCGTGCAGGTGCGAGTCGTTGATGCCGGGCAGAAGCGTGCCGCCCCGGAGGTCGACGACCCGGGTCCGGGGGCCGGCGTGGGCCATGACCTCCGACCGGTCCCCGACCGCGCTCACGACACCGCCGGTGACCGCCAGGGCGGAGGCGACGGTGAAACGGGAGTCGACGGTCAGGACCGATCCGTTGACGAAGACGAGATCTGCTGGCACTGCGGGCACGTTGGTGTCCTTCTGTCTCGAAGCTGTGACGGCCACAGGGGTCGGGCGGCCCCGCGCACGGGGAGGGGGAGACGCGGGGCCGCCGCCCCACGCCCGGCGGAACATCACCGGAGAAAAGTTGTCGAACCGGCTATTTCCGGCTGGGCGAGCGATGTGATCGTATGCAACCGGGAGTGCCGGCGGGATCGGTCGTTCGACCGATACGACGGCGATGCGGATCCCGTCGCCCAGGAAGTCCGGTCACCCGCTCCCGTTCGATGACGATGCGGCCGCGCGTGACGCGTGAGATCGGCTCGGTGCGCAGACCGGGGCCGGCGGCGAAGAGTTGCGCACCCCCACCCGGTACGCGTGCCGAGCCTCGTAACGGGTGAGGGCCGGGGCTCAGCGCCGGGGCCGGAGCGGCAACACGGCGGTTCCGCCCGCCCCTGGGCCCGCCAGGGATACGGGATACATCTCACCCCGGGCACGGGCGGCCGTACCCAGCGGGTGCCGGTCCGCGATGCGGTGCACCCGGTCGTGGCGCCATCGCGCGGGATCGTCGCCGAGCTTCTCGGCGATCCTCGCGGCCGCCGCGGTCAGCGCGGCCGACACCGCGGCGGGCAGTGGCTCGTGATCGCCCGGCCGCTCCCTGGCCGCCGCGTCGAGCACCAGATGGCCGACCTGAAGGGCCGGCCTGGGCCACTCCGTCGCGGACGGCCTCGCCCTCGCCCCCTACCTCCACTCGACCCGGCGC
>NZ_JBFAPH010000336.1:0-6761 GCF_040675635.1 Streptomyces sp. NPDC049577 | reverse complement strand
GGCGCGGTAGGCGGGGCCGGCCGGCGCGGATGCGGGGACCGGGCCGCGGTGGTGAGGTCGTCGTAGGCCGTCACTTGTGCGCCCTCCGGTGGCTCGGCGGGTCGGCGGGTTCTCACGGGGTCAGCAGGGTCTTGATCATGCCCTCGTCCTTGGCCTGGAAGGTCTTGTACGCCCGGGGGCCCTCCTCCAGCGGCAGGATGTGGGTGGCGAAGCCCTCGACGCCGAGCGGGTCGTCGTCGTTGAGCAGCGGCAGGATGTCGTCGACCCAGCGCCGGACGTTGGCCTGGCCCATGCGGAGCTGGATCTGCTTGTCGAACATGGTCAGCATCGGCAGCGGGTCGGTCATGCCGCCGTAGACGCCGGAGAGGGAGATGGTGCCGCCGCGCCGTACGGCCTCGATCGCGGTGTGCAGGGCGGCCATGCGGTCGACTCCGGCGCGGTCCATGAGCTTCTGGGCGAGCGCGTGCGGCAGCAGGCCGACGAACTGCTGGGCGGCCTTGGCGCCGGGGGCGCCGTGGGCCTCCATGCCGACGGCGTCGATGACGGAGTCGGTGCCCCGGCCGTCGGTGAGGTCGCGGATGGCGGCGACGATCTCCTCCCCGTCGGTGCCGGTCTTGCCGTGTTCGCGCAGGTCGAGGGTGGTGACGCCGCGCGCGCGGGCCCGTTCCAGGCGCTCGGGGACCAGGTCCACGCCGATGACCAGCGAGGCGCCGCGGTGCAGGGCGATGCGGGCCGCCATGTCCCCGATGGGGCCGAGGCCCAGGACGGTCAGGGTGCCGCCCTCGGGGACCGCCGCGTACTCGACGGCCTGCCAGGCGGTGGGCAGGACGTCGGAGAGGTAGACGAACCGCTCGTCGGGGGGCCCGTGCGGCACCTTGATCGGCAGGGTGTTGGCGAAGGGGACGCGCAGATACTCGGCCTGGCCGCCGGGCACCTCTCCGTAGAGCTTGCTGTAGCCGAACAGGGCGGCGCCCTTGCCGTGCTCGCGGACCTGGGTGGTCTCGCACTGGGAGTGCAGTCCCTGCCCGCACATGAAGCAGGTGCCGCAGGAGACGTTGAAGGGCACCACGACGCGGTCGCCGGGGACCAGCGCGGCGACGGCGGCGCCGGCCTCCTCCACGACGCCCATCGGTTCGTGGCCGAGGATGTCGCCGGGCGCCAGGTAAGGGCCCAGCAGTTCGTAGAGGTGCAGGTCGGAGCCGCAGATGCCGGTGGAGGTGATCCGCACGATCACGTCCGTCGGCCGCTCGATCCGGGGGTCGGGCACCGTGTCTACGCGCACGTCCCGCTTTCCGTGCCAGGTCAGGGCCCGCATGACGCCCTCCCTCAACTGATCGGCTTCCCCCCTCGGGTTCCCCGGGACGAAGCAGGCAAACCACGCCCGGTGTTTCTTCCCCGCACCAGGGGGAACCCGGTGCTTTATGGTGCAAATCGGCTACACGATGATGACCGAGCAGGCCGGGCCCCGAGAACTCGTCGGCCATGTGGTGGGCGCCGAGCGGGCCGGGTTCGACTTCTCCGTGATCTCCGATCACTACTTCCCGTGGCTGTCCTCCCAGGGCCACTCCCCCAATGCCTGGGCCGTGCTGGGCGCGGCCGCGCAGGCGACCTCCCGCATCCCGCTGATGACGTACGTCACCTGCCCGACCACCCGGTACCACCCGGCCGTGGTCGCCCAGCAGGCGGCCACGGTGCAGCTGCTGTCCGAGGGGCGGTTCCGGCTGGGGCTGGGCTCGGGCGAGAACCTCAACGAGCACGTCGTCGGGGGCGGCTGGCCGAGTGCCGAGGTCCGGCTGGAGAAGCTGGAGGAGGCGATCGGGATCATCCGGGCGCTCTTCGAGGGGCGGCTGCTCACCCATCACGGTGCCCACTACGACGTGGAGCACGCCAGGCTGTGGGACCTGCCCGAGCCGGTGCCGCCCATCGGCGTCGCCGTCTCCGGCGAGCTCTCCTGCCGGCTGGCCGGCCATCTGGCCGACCTGGTCGTCGCCACGGAGCCGAAGAAGGAGCTCCTGGAGTCCTTCGAGCGTCACGGCGGCGCGGGCAAGCCGCGCGTCGGCCAGCTGCCGGTCTGCTACGACCCCGACCGGGACGCGGCGATCGACCGGGCGCACGACCAGTTCCGCTGGTTCGGGCTCGGCTGGCCGGTCAACTCCGAGCTGCCGCACGACGGCGCCTTCGCCTCGGCGACCCGCTCCGTGAGCCGGGACGAGGTGGCCGAGTCCATCCCCTGCGGTGCGAAGACGGACGACTTCGTCGCGGCGGTCCGCCCGTACGTCGACGCGGGCTTCACCGAGGTCGCCCTGGTCCAGATCGGCGGGGAGCAGCAGGCCGGCTATCTCGACTGGGCCGAACGGGAACTCCTTCCCGCCCTGCGCGAACTCTGACCGGCCGCCCGGGACCACCACCCGGGTGGCAGAGTGAAACAGGATGTCTGTGGTGCCTCTGCGGGGGAAGAGGCACAACGTGCGTCAGTTCCGTGAGTTCGCAGACCCCCTGACGACCCTGGTCCGGCGTGGCAGAGAACCCGCGGTGGTGCAGGCGGTGCGGTCCACGCTCGCCGCCGTCATCTCCTATGTGGTCGCGCTGTCGCTCAGCAGGGAGCCGGCCCCGCTCACCGCACCGCTGACCGCGCTGCTGGTCGTCCAGGTCACCCTCTACTCCACCCTGACCACCGGCATCCGCCGGGTGAACTCCGTCGTCGCCGGCGTACTGATCGCCATCGGCTTCAGCGCCCTGGTGGGGCTCACCTGGTGGAGCCTCGGCCTGATCATTCTCGCCTCCCTGGTCATCGGCCGCATGGTGCGCGTCGGCGAGTTCGTCCCCGAGGTCGCGATCAGCGCCATGCTGGTGCTGGGCGTGACCCGGGTGGCGGAGACCGCCTGGGACCGGGTGCTGGAGACGCTCATCGGCGCCGTCGTCGGTCTGCTGTTCGACGTGGTCTTCGTGCCCCCGGTGTGGGTCGAGCCGGCCGGCGCGGCCATCATGGACCTCTCGCGCCGGATGGGCCTGCTGCTGCGGCACATCAGCGAACAGGTCCGCGGCCACACCCCGGTGGAGCAGGCGGCCGCGCGGCTGCACGAGGCGCGGCGGCTGGACCACGACATCGTGCAGGTCGACGCCTCGCTGCGGCAGGCCGAGGACAGCCTGCGGTTCAATCCCCGGGTGCGCGAGGGGCTGCTCTCCCGGGTGGTGCTGCGGACCGGGCTCGACGCGCTGGAGATCTCGGCCGTCGTGCTGCGCGTGTCCTGCCGGACGCTGACCGACCTGGCCAAGGAGCGGCTGGACGAGCCGCTCTTCGACCCGGACGTCGCCGCCGCGCTGGAGGAGGTCTTCCGCCATCTCGCCCGGGCCGTCGAGAGCTTCGCCGTGCTGATCACCACGCAGGTGAGCGCCAGTGCGGAGGAGGCCGAGTCCCAGCTGGTCGAGGAGCTCGCGGCCGGCCGCGTCAGCCGCGACCGGGCCGCCCATCTGCTGCTCGACCGGGTGCTGACCCATCCCCGCCAGTGGCAGCTGCACGGGGCGCTGCTCGCCGAGATCGACCGGATCCTGGACGAGCTGGACGTGGAGAAACGCTCCGCGCGGCTGGTGGAGGAGCTCGACCGGCACTCCCGCGAGCAGCGTGAGCGCCATCCGCGGCTGGAGCAGTTCAAACGCCGGCTGCGCAGCAGCCGCTACGGGTGGCGGAGCAGCCGCGGGCCCCGGCACCGATGATGGGCCGGGCGAGTGATTTATGGCTGCCCCGGCGGCAAACACCGGCGGCCGTCGGGCGGGCGGCGCGACGATGCGTGGGCGGGGCGCCGACGACGAAGCCCCGGCGCCCCGACATTCCTCTCTTCTGGAGGTGCCATGTACGCCACCGAGCTGGCCGCGAAGACTCTCGAACCCACCGCCATGGAAGACCGGTTGGCCGACGACTACGCCGATCTGCTCGGCGCGCTCACCCGCGTCGACCAGGCGTTGCGCGAGGGCAGCTGGCACGGTGTGCGCGACGAGCTCGACGAGCTGATCAGCGTGGCCGAGGACCTGTGGTCCGCCCTCTCCGACCCGGACCACGAGGAGGACGACAGCGACCGGGGCCGTGCCTTCGTACCGCCGGCGGCCGACGCCGCCAAGGTCCGGCAGCTGATCGCCGTCTACGCGCAGCCGCACACCGTCGGACGCGCCCTCCACCCCACCGCCGCCATCGAGGATCCGCAGCTGCGCGCGGCCGTGGAGGCGGAGCTGTCGGAGCGCGACCGGCAGGACGCCGTGGAGCCCTGCGGGGTGGGGTGAGCGGGCGCCGCTCCGGCCCGCTCAGGGGGACTGCCAGTGCCGGGCCACCGAGCCGCGGTGGGCGGACAGGGCGCGGTCGAGGTTGGTGGCGGCGCTGATCAGCGCCAGGTGGGTGAAGGCCTGCGGGAAGTTGCCCCGGGCCTCGCCGGCCGGGCCGATCTCCTCGGCGTAGAGGCCGAGGTGGTTGGCGTGGGTGATCATCTTTTCGAAGACATAGCGTGCCTCGCCGACCCGCCCGGCCCGGGCGAGGGCCTCGACGTACCAGAAGGAGCAGAGGTTGAAGGTGCCTTCGCCGCCGCTCAGCCCGTCGGCGCCGTCGGTCTCGTAGCGGTGGACGAGGCTGTCGCTGACCAGCTCCTCCTCGATGCGCCGCACGGTGGAGAGGAAGCGGGGGTCACCGGGGCCCGCGAACTTCACCAGCGGCATGACGAGGAGTGAGGCGTCCAGGGTGGTGCCGTCCGGGTACTGGCAGTAGGCGCCCCGGTCGGGGGACCAGCAGTGGTCCTGGACGTGCCGGTAGGCGGCGGCAGCGGCGTCGCGCCAGCGTTCGACGGGGGCGGGCATGCCGCGGTGGCGCGCGATGCGGATGGCGCGTTCGAAGGCGACCCAGGTCATGAGCGCGGAGTAGGTGAAACGCCGGCGGCCGCCGCGGTTCTCCCAGATGCCGTCGTCGGGTTCCTCCCAGTGCTTCTCCAGCCAGTCCAGCTGCCGTCCCAGCGCCTCCCACAGCTCGTAGGAGATGGGCTCGCCGTACTTGTTGTAGAGGTAGACGGAGTCCATGAGCTCGCCGTGGATGTCGAGTTGCAGCTGCCGGGCGGCGTCGTTGCCGATGCGCACCGGGCGGGAGCAGCGGTAGCCGGCGAGGTGGGTGAGTTCGGTCTCGGGCAGGTCGGCGCGGCCGTCGATGCCGTACAGCACCTGCAGTCCGGTGCCCGGCGGGGCCTGGACGCAGCGCTGGTGCAGCCAGTCGATGAAGGCGGCGGCCTCCTCGGTGAAGCCGAGCCGCATGAGGGCGTAGAGGGTGAAGGCGGCGTCGCGGATCCAGGTGTAGCGGTAGTCCCAGTTGCGGCCGCCACCGGGCGACTCGGGCAGCGAGGTGGTGGCGGCCGCGACGAGGGCGCCGGTCGGCTGGTGGACGAGGAGTTTGAGGACGAGCGCCGAGCGTTCGACGGTCTCGCGGTAGCGGCCCCGGTACTGGGAGCCGCGCAGCCAGCCGTCCCAGTAGCGCAGGGTGCCGTCCAGCAGCGCGGTCGCCTCGGCGGCCTCCAGGGGGCGCAGGACCTCGCGCCGGCCGTCGTCCTGCCACTGGGCCGCGAGCCGCAGCGACTCTCCGGGGCCGAGGGTGACGGTGGCGTGGGCGGCGTCCCCGTCGGCGCGCAGGGGTACCGAGGAGCGCAGGGCGAGGCGGCCCGCGGGGCCGGAGAAGACGGCGCCGGCACCTTCGACGACGGTGACCTCGTGCGGGGCCCGCGCGTAGTCGAACGCGGGACGGCAGCGGACCTCCACGGTGGCGCGGCCGCGCAGCACCCGTACCTGGCGGACGATCTGCCGTGTGCCCCTGCCGCACGAGGGGTGGTCGGGGACCATGAAGTCGTAGAGCTCGGCAACGGCGTCCTGGGCCAGGAACCGGGTCAGCAGCACGTTGGAGTCCGGCATGTACATCTGCTTGGTGCGCTCCGCGGCGGGGACGGTGACGCGGAAGAAGCCGCCGCGCTCCGCGTCGAGCAGGGAGCCGAAGACCGAGGGCGCGTCGAAGCGGGGCAGGCAGCACCAGTCGATCGTGCCGTCGACGCCCACGAGGGCGACCGTGTGCAGGTCGCCGATGATGCCGTGGTCCTCGATCGGCGGATAGGCGGGAGCCCCAGATCCGATGTCGTGCGTCATGAACGTCCCTCCTCGCCGGGAGACCGCGGCCGGGACATCGCGCACCACCACCCGTTATACCGCCGCGGGGGTGGCCGCGCACGGCCGTGCGGAAGGGCGGGGCACGGGGGCCGAACGGGCGTATCCGCCGGTACGGCACGGGTCCGGGCCGCGGGCCCGGGGAACCCGTCCCTCATGGCGAATCCTTCCCATGACCCTTCCGGTTTTCCGGCGCTTCCCGGCGCCCCCGAGTCGTACTGGATGGCGAGCGTGCCGGCCACGTCGTATCCGCCGCTGGCCGCCGGCACGGAGCTCGAGGTGGACGTGGCCGTCGTCGGGGGCGGCGTGGCGGGGCTGAGCACGGCCTGGGAGCTGGCCCGGGCCGGGCGTTCGGTGGCCGTGCTGGAGGCGGGCCGGATCGCGGCCGGGGTGACCGGGTGCACGACGGCGAAGGTGACGTCGCTGCACACCCTGGTGTACGCGCGGCTGCGCCGTACCCGGGGCCCGGAGGGGGCGCGACTGTACGCACGCTCGCAGCAGGAGGCCGTCGAGCGCGTGGCGGAGGTCGCGGATCTGCTCGGGGCGGACTGCGAGCTGGAGCGCCGGCCGGCCTTCACCTACGT
>NZ_JBFAPH010000335.1:0-6849 GCF_040675635.1 Streptomyces sp. NPDC049577 | reverse complement strand
GAAAAGGTCTGGGGCGATACTCTCGCGGCCAATCTGACCGGCGTCTGGCTTTCCATGAAGCACGAGATCGCCCACATGGAGAAGAACGGCGAGCGGCGGCGAGGCCCGGCGCGGCCGCCGAGGCCGCCGGGGGCGTCGCGGACGTCCTGGACCTCGCCGCCCCCGGCGCCCCCGCCGGCGAGCCCCTCGCCCCGGCGGCCGGACAACTGGCGTACGTGCTCTACACCTCCGGCTCGACCGGCCGCCCGAAGGGCGCGATGGTCCACCACCGGGGCATGAACAACCACCTCCTGGCCAAGGTCGAGGACCTGGCCCTGGTCTCCACCGACACGGTGGTGCAGAACGCGCCGCTCACCTTCGACGTGTCCGTGTGGCAGATGCTCGCCCCGCTCGTCGTGGGCGGCCGCGTGCTCGCGGTCGGCCAGGAGCTCGCCGCCGACGCCGTGGGCCTGTTCCGCCTCGTGGCGCGGGACGGCGTGACCGTCCTGGAGGTCGTGCCGTCGCTGCTGCGGGCCGCGCTGGACAGCTGGGACGAGGGCGCCGAGGTGCCCGCGCCGGCCGCCCTGCGCCACCTCGTGGTCACCGGCGAGGAACTGCCCGGCGAGCTGTGCCGGCGCTGGTTCGCCCGCTTCCCCGGCATCCCGGTCGTCAACGCCTACGGTCCGACCGAGTGCTCCGACGACGTCACCCACGCGGTGATCACCGAGGGCGCCGACGGCACCTCGCCGATCGGCCGGGCCATCCGCAACACCCGGCTGTACGTGCTGAGCGACGAGCTCCAGCCCGTGCCGGTGGGCGTGGCCGGCGACCTGTACGTCGCCGGCGTGGGCGTGGGCCGCGGCTATCTGTCCGACCCGGCGCGCACGGCGTTCACCTTCGTCGCCGACCCGTTCGCCGCCGACGGCTCACGGCTGTACCGCACCGGTGACCGGGTGCGCTACCGGCCGGACGGGCAGCTGGAGTTCCTGGGCCGGCGCGACGCCCAGGTGAAGATCCGCGGCCAGCGCGTGGAACTGGGCGAGGTCGAGGCGCGGCTGCGCGAGGCCCCCGGGGTGAGCGACGCGGTCGCGGCCGTGGTCGCCGGCCCGGGCGGGCACCCCCAGCTGGTCGGCTACCTCGTCGGCACCGACGACGAGCGCGCCGTGCGCGAGTCCGTGGCGGCCGTGCTGCCCGAGCACATGGTCCCGGCGGCGTTCGTGGTGCTGGACGCGGTGCCGCTCACCGCCAACGGCAAGACCGACCGCAAGGCCCTGCCCGCCCCGGACTTCGCCGCGAGCACCGGCCGCGCCCCGCGCACCCCGCAGGAGGAGATCCTGTGCGGCCTGTTCGCCGAACTCCTGGGCCTGGAGACCGCCGGAGTCGAGGACGACTTCTTCGCCCTGGGCGGCCACTCCCTGCTCGCCACCCGTCTCGTCTCCCGCATCCGCACCGCCCTGGACACCGAGGTGACGGTCGCCGACCTGTTCCGCGCCCCGTCCCCGGCGGCGCTCGCGGAGCGGATCGGCGGCACCGGCCCGGCCCGGACCCGGCTCACCCGCCGGGACCGCCCCGAGGTCCTGCCGCTCTCCCACGCCCAGCGCGGACTGTGGTTCATCAACCGCCTGGACGCGGCCGACGGCACCTACAACATCCCGCTCGTCCTGCGGCTCACCGGCGAGCTCGACCCGGACGCCCTGGCCACCGCCCTCGCCTCCCTGACCGCCCGGCACGAGAGCCTGCGCACCGTCTTCCCCGAGGCGGACGGTGTGCCCCGGCAGGTCGTCCTCGCCCCCGAGGAGGCCCGCCCGGTGCTGCGCGTCGTCGACGCCGCCGGCACCGACGCCTCCGGTGAGGCGGCCCTGGTCGCCGAGGCGGCCGGGCGCGGCTTCGACCTCGCCGTCGAACCGCCGCTGCGCGCCACCCTGCTGACGCTCGGCGAGCGGGAGCACCTGCTGGTCCTCGTGGTGCACCACATCGCGAGCGACGGCTGGTCCACCGCGCCGCTCGCCCGTGACCTGTCCACCGCCTACGCGGCCGCCCTGCGCGGCGAGCAGCCCGGCTGGGCACCGCTGCCCGTGCAGTACGCCGACTACGCCCTGTGGCAGCGCGAACTGCTGGGCGAGGAGACCGACCCGGACAGCCTGATCAGCCGCCAGCTGCGCTTCTGGACCGAGACGCTGCGGGACCTGCCGGAGGAGCTCGCCCTGCCGGCGGACCGCCCGCGCCCGGCCGTGCCCAGCCACCAGGGCGGTCTCGTGCCCTTCGAGGTCGGCCCCGGGACGCACCGCGCGCTGCTGCGGGTGGCCCGCGCCCACGGCGTGACCTCCTTCATGGTCCTGCACGCGGCCCTCGCGGCCCTGCTGACCCGGCTCGGCGCCGGCGAGGACGTCACCGTCGGCGGTTCGGTCTTCGGCCGCACCGACGAGGCCCTCGACGAGGTCGTCGGCTACTTCGTCAACTCCCTGGTGCTGCGCACCGACACGTCCGGCGACCCGGCCTTCGGCGAACTGCTGGACCGCGTCCGCCGCGCCGACATCGACGCCTTCGCCCATCAGGACCTGCCGTTCGAGCGGCTGGTGGAGGCCCTCAACCCGGCGCGCTCGACGGCCCGCCACCCGCTGTTCCAGGTCAAGCTGGTGCTCCAGAACCTGAGCGCCGCCACCGCCGAACTGCCCGGTCTGGACGCCCGGTTCGAGCAGTACGACCCGGACATGGCCAAGTTCGACCTGCTGTTCAGCATGGCCGAGCGGTTCGACGAGCGCGGCGAGGCGGCCGGCATCACCGCCGCCGCCGGCTACTCGGCCGACCTGTTCGACCGGGCCACCGTCGAATCGCTCACCGCCCGGTTCGTCCGGCTGCTGGAAGCCGCCCTGGACCGGCCCGGAACGCCGATCGGCGCCCTGGAGCTGCTCGCCGCCGAGGAACGGCACGACCTGCTCGTCGCCCGCAACGCCACCGAGGCCGCCCCGGCCGGGCGGACGCTGCCGCAGCTCTTCGAGCAGCGCGCCGCCGAGGCCCCCGGGGCCCCCGCCGTGGTGCACGACGACCGCACGCTGACCTACGGGCAGCTCGACGCGTACGCCAACCGGCTCGCCCGCCTCCTGCTGGAGCGCGGCGCCGGATCCGGCACGCTCGTGGCACTGGCCGTGCCGCGCTCGGCCGACGCCGTGGCCGCGATGCTCGCCACCGGCAAGGCCGGCGCCGCCTACCTGCCGCTCGACCCCGACCAGCCGGGCGACCGCGTCGCCCTGCTGCTCGCGGACGCCCGCCCGGCGCTCGTCGTCACCACCCGGGCCGCGCTCGACGCCGCCCCGCACCTCGCGGCCGTCCCGGCCGGACTCCTCGTCCTCGACGCGGACGAGACGGCGGACGCGCTGGGCCGCCACCGCGCCGACGCCCTCGCCGACGACGAGCGCACCACGCCGCTGTCGCCGTCCGACGCCGCGTACGTCGTCTACACCTCCGGCTCCACCGGCACGCCCAAGGGCGTCGTCGTCGAGCAGCGCTCGCTCGTCGACTACGCGACCCATGTCGCGGCCCGCTACCCGGGCCTGGCCGGACGGACCCTGCTGCACTCGCCGCTCTCCTTCGACCTGGGCCTGACCGCCCTGTACGGCACGCTGCTGGCCGGCGGCTGCCTGTACGTGGCCGACCTGGACGAACGGCTGCGCGTGCCCGGCGGGCCGACCTTCGCCAAGGTCACCCCCAGCCATCTGCCGATCCTCGACGCCCTGCCGGAGGACTGCTCGCCCTCGGGCCAGCTGGTCATCGGCGGCGAGGCGCTGCACGCCGAGCAGCTGGCCGACTGGCGCGCCCGCCACCCCCGCGCCGAGGTGGTCAACCACTACGGCCCCACCGAGACGACCGTCGGCTGCCTGGACCACCGCGTCCCGGCCGGCACCGCGCTGCCCGCCGGCCCGGTGCCGCTGGGCCGGCCCATGAGCAACACCCGCGTCTACGTGCTGGACGCGGCCCTGCGCCCGGTGCCGGACGGCACGCCCGGCGAGCTGTACGTCGCCGGCACCGGCGTGGCCCGCGGCTACCTGGGCCGCCCCGCCCTGACCGCCGAGCGGTTCGTCGCCGACCCGTACGGCCCGGCCGGCAGCCGCATGTACCGCACGGGCGACCGGGTGCGCTGGACGAGCGCCGGGGCCCTGGAGTACCTCGGCCGCACCGACCACCAGGTCAAGGTGCGCGGCTACCGCATCGAGCCCGGCGAGGTCGAGGCCCGCGCGCTGGCCTTCCCGGGCGTGCGCCAGGCCGTGTGCCTGGTGCGCGAGGAGGGGCCGGGCGACCGGCGCCTGGTCGCCTGGGTGGCCGCGGAGGGCGCCGTCGCCCCCGAGGCGGTGCGCGCGCACCTCGCGGCGGCGCTGCCCGACTACATGGTGCCGTCCGCGGTCGTCGTCCTCGACCGGCTGCCGCTGACCGCCAACGGCAAGATCGACCGGGCCGCCCTGCCCGACCCCGGTGCCGCGGCCGGACCGTCCGTCCGGGCGCCGCGCAGCCCCGAGGAGGAGATCCTCTGCGGCCTGTTCGCCGACATCCTCCGCGTGGACCGGGTCGGGATCGACGACGACTTCTTCGCGCTCGGCGGCCACTCCCTGCTGGCCATGCGGCTGCTCAGCCGGATCGCCTCGACGCTGGGGGCGCGCATCGGCATCAAGGCGCTGTTCGACGCGCCGACCGTCGCCGGCATCGCCGCCCGCCTCGGCTCCGCCGGCACCGGCCGGCTCCCGCTGGAACCCGCCGACCGGGGCGAGCGGCCCCCGCTCTCCTTCGCCCAGCGCCGGCTGTGGTTCCTGGGCCGCCTGGAGGGCCCCAGCGCCACCTACAACGTGCCGCTGGTGCTGCGCCTGACCGGCGACCTCGACCGGGCCGCGCTGCGCGCCGCCCTGCGCGACGTCGTCGCGCGCCACGAGAGCCTGCGCACGGTCTTCCCCGAGACCGGCGGCGTGCCCTGGCAGCACGTCCTCGGCCCGGTGGAGGGAGCCCCGGTGCTGGAGGAGACGGAGACCACCGAGGACGGCCTGGAGGCCGCGATCGAGGAGACCGTCCTGCGCGGCTTCGACCTCGCCGAGCGGCCGCCGCTGCGCGCCCGGCTGCTCACCACGGGCGGAAGCACCGTGCTCGTGCTGGTGATCCATCACATCGCCACCGACGGCTGGTCCCTCACCCCGCTGCTGCGCGACCTCGGCCAGGCGTACACCGCCCGCACCCGCGGCGCCGCCCCCGCCTGGCGGCCGCTGCCCGTCCAGTACGCCGACTACGCCGTCTGGCAGCGCGCCACCATGGGCGACGAGAACGACCCGGACAGCCGGCTGTCGCGGCAGCTGCGGCACTGGTCCACGGTGCTGGAGGGCCTGCCCGAGGAGCTGGAACTGCCCACCGACCGGCCCCGCCCCGAGGTCGCCACCCACCGCGGCGCCGGGGTGCCGCTGGCGCTCGACGCCGCCACGCACGCCGGGCTGCTCGCCCTGGCCCGCGCCAACGGCGTCAGCGTCTTCATGGTGCTCCAGGCCGCCCTGGCCACCCTGCTGACCCGGCTGGGCGCCGGCACGGACATCCCCCTCGGCACCCCCATCGCGGGCCGCACCGACGACGCGCTGGACGAGCTGGTCGGCTTCTTCGTCAACTCCCTCGTGCTGCGCACCGACACCTCGGGCGACCCGACGTTCCGGGAGCTGCTGGCCCGGGTCCGGGAGACCGACCTGGCCGCCTACACCCACCAGGACCTGCCGTTCGAGCGGCTGGTCGAGGAGCTCAACCCGGCCCGCTCGCTGGCCCGCCACCCGCTGTTCCAGGTCATGCTGATCCTGCACAACGCCGGCGGCCGGCCCGAGGCCGACTTCCCCGGCCTCGAGGTCCGGGCGGAGGGCGCCGACGCGGCGGTCGCCAAGTTCGACCTGTCCGTCAGCCTCTGGGAGCAGTACGCCGAGGACGGCGCCGCCGAGGGCATCCTCGGCCAGATCGAGTACGCCACCGACCTGTTCGACCCGGCCACGGCCGGCACGCTCGCCGCGCGCTTCCAGCGCCTGGTGGCCGCCGCCGTCGCCGACCCCGAGCAGAAGCTGGGCGCGCTCCCCGTCCTCGCCGGCGAGGAACGCGACGAGCTGCTCACCGGGCGGAACGCCACCGCCCACGAGCTGCCCGAGGCGTCCCTGCCCGAACTCTTCCGCGCCCAGGCCGCCCGCACCCCCGGGGCGACCGCCCTCGTCGGCGACGGCGTGGCGCTGACCTACGCTGAACTGGACGCCCGCTCCGACCGGCTGGCCGCGCTCCTGCTCGCCGAGGGCGTGCGCCCCGAGGACCGGGTGGCGCTGCTCCTGGCGGCACGGGCCGACCACGTGGTCGCGACCCTCGCCGTCACCAAGGCCGGCGGCGTGTACGTACCGCTGGACCGGCGCAGCCCCGAGGCGCGCCTGCGGCACGTCCTCGCGAGCACCGGCGCCGTCGCCGTGCTCACCGACCGGGCGAGCCGCGACCTCCTCCCGGAGGGCGGCACGGCCACGGTCGTCCTGTACGACGAGCCTGCCGACACGGTGACGGGCGCGGAGACCCTGCCGGCCGCCGTCCACCCCGACCGGCTCGCGTACATCATGTACACCTCCGGCTCGACCGGTGAGCCCAAGGGCGTGGCCGTCACCCACCGCGGCGTGGCCGGCCTGGCACGCGACCGCTACTGGGGCCACGGCCCGGACGACCGGGTGCTGCTGCACTCGCCCGTCACCTTCGACGCCTCGACCTACGAGCTGTGGGGCCCGCTGCTGTCCGGCGGCCGGATCGTCGCCTGCGACGCCGACGCCACGGACATCGCCGCGCTCGCCGCCACCATGACCGGGCACGGGGTGACCGTCGGCCTGTTCAGCGAGG
>NZ_JBFAPH010000334.1:0-6881 GCF_040675635.1 Streptomyces sp. NPDC049577 | reverse complement strand
GATCTCGGACAGGCCGCCCTCCTGGGCGCGCACCGCGCACGCGAAGTAGCGGAAGTGGTCGATGGCGAGCGGGATGTCGGCGGCGAGGGTCTCGCGGACGGGTTTGCCGTTGTCCCAGGACTCGGCGACGGCGAGGGCCTCCAGGTTGCGCTCCATGCGGTCGGCGACGCGGTGGAGGACGGCGGCGCGTTCGGCGGGGGAGGTGCGGGCCCAGCCGGGGGCGGCCGCGTGGGCGGCGTCCAGGGCACGCTCGACGTCCTCGGCGGTGCCGCGCGCGACCTCGGTGAAGGGCTGTCCGGTCACCGGGGTGGGGTTCTCGAAGTACCCGCCCTGCTTGGGCGGTACGTACGTGCCGCCGATCCAGTGGTCGTACCGCGGCCGGTAGGAGACGAGCGCGTCCGGGGAGCCGGGGTTGGCGTAGCGGGTCATGGGCGGCCTTCCGCTGCGGGCTGCCGTCCGCTCCGGCGCGGGCGGCGACGACGGCCGTCACGCTAACGCCGGGCAGGTTGCGCGAACGTTGCCCGCATCCGGTGGGTGCGCGACGCGACCTCGCGGTGTCGCGCCGCGCCCGGCGGGAGGGCGGCGAGGAGCCGTTCCCAGACCTCCAGGTCCTCCTCGCCCCAGGGGCTCTCGGCCCAGGCCCGGAGCGCGCCCGCGTCGCCGCGCAGCACGGCCTCCCGCAGCCGGCCCTCGAGGATCCGCCGCAGCCGGCAGACCCCCGGGGCCTCGGACAGCGGCAGCAGCGGGCCGGTGTACAGGCGCAGGGCGGAACGGACGTCACCGACCGCCAGCTCGCTTTCCACGGCGGCCGCGTCCGTGTCGACCGGGGCGCACAGCCGGTACGGGCGTGAGGCCAGCAGCGGGCCCACCAGACGCCGTAATCGGCACAGTTCGGCGCGCAGCGTCACCGCGGGCACGGGGCGCTCGCCGTAGAGCGCGGCGGCGAGCTGGTCGCCGGTGAGCCCGGCGGGGTGGGCGGCGAGCAGGACGAGGATCTCGCTGTGCCGTCTGCTCAGCCGCAACCGCCGCCCGTCGGCCGCGAGCAGGGCCTCGTCGCGGCCGAGCGCGGTCAGCGCGCGGCCGGGTGCGGCGGTGTCCATGGTGGTGGCCAGATGGGCCTCGGCGGCCCGGGCGGTCGCCTGGACGAGCGCCAGGGTGTGGGGGCCGGCGAGATGGTCGCCGCCGGTGATGTCCACCGCGCCGAGCAGCCGCCCGGTGCGCGGGTCGTGGACGGGCGCGGCGGCGCAGGTCCACTGCTGCGCCAGCCGGTTGTAGTGCTCGGTGGCGAAGATCTGCACGGCGTGGTCGAGGGCGAGTGCGATGCCCGGCGCGTTGGTTCCGGCGTGCCGTTCGTCCCAGCGGGCGCCGGCGACGAAGTTCATGCGCTCGGCCCGGCCGCGCACGCCCGGGTGGCCCTCGACCCACAGCAGCCGGCCCGTCGCGTCGCAGACGGCGAGCAGATGGGCCCCGTCGTCGGCGATCGAGCCGAGCAGTTCGCGGAAGAGCGGCATCGCGCGGGCCAGCGGATGCGCCCGGCGGTAGCTCTCCAGCTCCGCGTCGGCCAGGTCGACGGGGGCCAGGAACTCGGTGCCCGGTAACGCCGCGGCCGAGCGCCGCCAGGAGGCGGCGACCACCTCGCGGACGCCGGGACCGACCGTGCCGCCGGCGACGAAGTCCGCGTGCGCGCTGCGGACCGCCCGGCACTGCTCGGCGGGGTCGGCTCCGGACGGCATCGCCAGCCATGGGTTGACCACGTGGACCCCTCCCAATCCCCGACAGGCCGTTCCCCGGAGGGCGGTGGTCCCGACGATACCGCCGCACGCGGGTGGCGGCGGTGGTTGGGCGGTGCGGCGGCGCGGGTACATCCCGAACAACCTTCGAACAACCCCGAACGGAAGCCCCATGCCCAAGAGTTCGTCGTCCCAGGTGCTGGCCGACATAGCCGAGCGCACCCTGGCCGCCTACGTGACCACCTTCCTCGGCATCATCATCGCCGACGGTTTCGACCTCACCAGCATCTCCGCCCTCAAGGCCGCGGCCATCGCCGCGCTGCCCGCCGCACTGTCCGTGATCAAGGGGGCCATCGGCAGCCGCTTCGGCGACAGATCGAGCGCGGCCTGGCTGCCGAAGCGCGCCCCGCGCCGTACTGCCGCCGACAGGAGCACCGGGGCCGGCAAGGGCACCGGCACCGGCACCGGCAAGAGCAAGGCCACCAAGGCCACCAAGGCCACCAAGACCACCAAGGCAACCAAGAGCGGCCCCGCCTAGCCGGCCACCGGAAGCCGTCGGTTCACACGGGGTGTGCGCGGCGCACCCGCGACCACCCCCTCGCACACGCTCCCGCCCCGTCCCGCCGCGCGCGAGACTCTTTTCCGCGAGTCCCACTGGCGCGACGGGACTGGGCGGCCGGTCACTCCCCCCGAGCCGGCGGCCCGCCGCCCCGTACCGCCGGGCGGACGGTACGGGGCGGAACCGGCCGCCCGGGGCCAGGGGCCATCCGGGCGTCAGTCGGCCCCCCGCCTGCACCCCGCTCGGGGTGGGTGCAACGATGTGCACGTCATGAGAACAGGGCAGCCGGCGGGGCAGGCACCGAGAGCGTTGCGAGCGGCGATGTTCGCAGCGGTCTGCGTGCTGCTCGCCGCGCTGGGCCACGCGGTCATGTCCGGGACCACCGTCCCGTGGTGGGCCGTCGCGGCCGCGTTCTCCGGCACGGGCGGCTGCGCCTGGTTCCTGGCGGGGCGTGAACGCGGACCGCTGCTGATCACGCTCGCGACGGTGGGCGCGCAGACGGCCCTGCACTCCTTCTTCTCCCTGGCCCAGAAGGCCGCCGCCCACGCGGCCGCAGTGACGGGCGGCGCCTTCGACGGCGCGGGGGTGCCCGCGGGTGCCACCGGGGTCACCGAGGACGCCTGGTGCGGCCCGGGGGCGATGGCCGCGATGCCGCCGCAGGGCATGACGGGTATGACGGGCCTGGCCGGCACGGGCGGGCACGACATGTTCTCGCACGCCGGGCACGGAGCCCTCGGCATGTGGTCCGCGCACGTCCTCGTCGCGGTCGTCTGCGGCATGTGGCTCTCCGGCGGCGAACAGGCCGCCTTCCGGCTCGGCCGGGCGGTCGCCGCCCGGTTCTTCGCGCCGCTGCTCGTCCTCTTCCACGACGTACCCGCGCGCTCCGGCCCGCCGCGTGTCCGGGCCGGCCTGTCGCGCGCCGCGCAGCGGCTGCGGCAGCTGCTCTACGCGCACGTCCTCGTCCAGCGGGGTCCTCCGGCGGCCCGCGTCGCCGTCGCCTGACGGCGACCGACCAGGCCGTACTCCCTCACCGGGCCGCCGTGCCCGCATGGCGCCCGGAATTCCAGGAAGGACCCGGGGCGATGACCCCTGCCCTCACACACCCCGTGCATCCCGCACACCCGTCAGCCGAGATCCAGCCGCGCAGCGAGCGCCTTGAGCCGGCGGACCCGCTCGCCCCAGTCGCGGCACGCGGCACAGTCGCGCAGATGCGCGTCGAGCGCCGCCCCGGTCACACCGGGCGGCGGTTCCTCTCCGTCGACGCGGGCGGAGACGGCGGTACGAACCTCACTGCAATGCACCCCGCCATCGTCCCCGGCTCCGGCCGGGCCGGCCGCACCGGGGGCCGCCGTGCGTGACGACGAGACGGTGACCGCCTGGGCCCTGGCCGCCCGCGGCGGCGACGCGGACGCGGTGGACCGCTTCATCCGCGCCACCCAGAGCGATGTGCGGCGGTACGTGGCGCGGCTCAGCAACGACCCGCAGGGCGCGGACGACCTCGTACAGGAAACGTATCTGCGGGCGCTGCGCGCGCTGCCGCGCTTCGAGGGCCGCTCCACGGCCCGCACCTGGCTGCTCTCGATCGCGCGCCGCACGGTCGTGGACCGGCTGCGCTTCCAGGCGGCGCGTCCGCGCCTGTCGGACACGGACGACTGGCAGGCGGCCGTCGAGCGCACCCAGTCGGCGGAGCTGCCCGGCTTCGACGAGGGTGTGGCCCTCTCCCAGCTGTTGGACCGGCTGCCGTACGAGCGCCGTGAGGCGTTCGTCCTCACGCAGATGCTCGGCCTGCCCTATGCGGAGGCCGCGCTGGTCGCCGGCTGCCCGGTCGGCACGGTCCGCTCCCGGGTGGCCCGGGCCCGCGAGACGCTGATCGTCCAGCTGGAGCGGGCGGAGCGCGCCGCGGAACGCCGCGCGGGCACGCCGGTACTGGCGGGCGCGCGGGCGTAGCCCCGCCGGGCCCGGGCCCGGGGCCGGCGCCGACGTGCGCCGGCCCCGGCTCAGTCCCGCGTACCCGGCCGGACGACCACGGCTTCCGCGCGGACCGTTCCGGTGTGGCGGAAGCGGAGGACGAGGGGGAGGCGGTCGCCGGGGTTCAGCCGCGGGGGAGCGCTGACCATGACGTCCAGCTCGTGCGGGGACATGGCCAGGACACCGTGGGCCGGTACGGACACGGAGGGGATCATGCGCATCGAGCCGGCGCCGTTGGCGACGACCGTGCGGCTCAGCATCGCGCCGCCCGCCGTGGGTGCCTCGACGGCGACGAGTTCGTCGTCCGTGTCGCCGGTGTTGCGCAGGCGGAGCATCGCGGCGGTGTCGTCCGTGCCGAACGGCAGCAGCACGCGGGCGTCCTCGACCGTGACGTGCGCGGGCCGGCCGGCCCCGCCGGAGGCGGTCCAGGCGGTGAGGCCGGCCAGGGCGACGGCACAGGCCGCGACGGGCACGAGGGCCGCGCGGGCGGTGCCAAGGAGCGAGTCGTTCATGCGGAGGCCCTTCCCGGGCGCGTACGGTTCGGGGCGGGCTGCCAGCCGCGCAGCCGCAGGCTGTTGCCGACGACCAGCAGCGAGCTCGCGGACATGGCCGCCGCGGCCACCATGGGGCTGAGCAGGCCGACCGCGGCGAGCGGCACGGTGACGAGGTTGTAGCCGAAGGCCCAGACGAGGTTCGAGCGGACCGTCACGGAGGTGCGCCGTGCCAGGCGCACGGCGTCGGCCAGGACGGCCATGTCCTCGCGGACCAGCGTCACGTCGGCCGCCCCGATGGCCGCGTCCGTGCCGCTGCCCATCGCGATGCCGAGGTCGGCTCCGGCGAGGGCGGCGGTGTCGTTGACGCCGTCGCCGATGACGGCGACGCGGTGGCCGCGCTCGCGCAGGGTGCGGACGAGGGCGGCCTTGTCCTCCGGAGTGGCCCGGGCGTGCACCTCGGTGATGCCGAGCTCACCGGCGACGGACCGGGCGGCCGCCTCGCTGTCGCCCGTGGCGAGCACGGGGCGCAGGCCCAGCCGCTTGAGGTGGTCGACGGCGCGGTAGCCGCCGGGCCGGACGGTGTCGCCGAGGGCGATGACGGCTTCGGGCGTGCCGTCGATGGTGACGAGGACGGCGGTGTGGCCGGCGTCGTCGGCGCGGCGGAGGGCGGCGGCGAGGGTTTCGCCGGCGGAGGTGCGGGGTTCTTCCGCCGGACCCTCGCCGTCGGGGCGGCTCGCCGTGGCGGTGGGGAGAGTCCCCGAGGATCCCGCCCCCGGCCGGGTCACCTCCACCGCGTGGCCGTCCACCCGGGCCTGCACGCCCAACCCCGCCGTCGCCGTGAAGCCCTCCGCAGGGGGAACCGCGGTGGCGGACGCGTGGATCGCTCGGCCCACCGGGTGTTCCGAGCCCGCCTCCGCCGCCGCGGCCAGGCGCAGGACGGCGTCGCGGCCGGGGCCGCCGGGGCGGGTGGTGACCTCGGTGACCGTCATCGAACCGGTGGTCAGGGTGCCGGTCTTGTCCAGCACGACCGTGTCGACGCGGCGCAGGCCCTCCAGCGCCTGCGGGCCGCTGACGAGGATGCCGAGGCCCGCGCCGCGGCCGGTGGCGGCGAGGAGGGCGGTCGGGGTGGCCAGGCCGAGCGCGCAGGGGCAGGCGACGACGAGGACCGCGACCGCCGCGGTGACCGCCGCCTGCGGGGCGGCGCCCGCGCCCAGCCAGAAGCCGAGGACGGTGACCGCGACGGCCAGGACCGCCGGGACGAAGACGCCCGCGACGGCGTCGGCGACGCGCTGCACCCGGGCCTTGCCCGCCTGCGCCTCCTCCACCAGCCGGGTGATGCGCGCGAGCTGGGTGTCGGCGCCGACCGCCTCGGCCCGGACCTCCAGCAGCCCGCCGGAATTGACGGCTCCACCGACCACGGCCGTGCCCGGGGCGGCCTCCACCGGCGCACTCTCACCGGTGACCAGCGACAGGTCCAGCGCCGAGCTGCCCGCGACCACCACGCCGTCGGTGGCGACGCGCTCGCCCGGGCGTACGACGAAGACGTCCCCGACCCGCAGCGCGGACAGCGGCACCCGGCGCTCGGCGCCGTCCGGGCCGCGCACCACCGCCTCCTTGGCGGCGAGCGAGGCGAGCGCCCGCAGCGCCGAGCCCGTGCCGTGCCGGGCGCGGGACTCCAGTAGCCGCCCGGTCAGCACGAACAGCGGTACGCCGACGACCGCTTCGAGATAGACATCCGCCGTGCCACCGGTCGCCGAGGGCACCAGCGTGAACGGCATCCGCATGTCCGGATCGCCCGCGCCGCCGAGGAAGAGGGCGTACGCGGACCAGGCGTAGGAGGCCAGGACGCCCAGTGAGACGAGGGTGTCCATGGTCGCGGTCGAGTGCCGCAGCCCGCGCAGCGCGCGCTCGTGGAAGGGCAGGGCGCCCCACACGGCGACCGGGGTGGCGAGGGCGAAGCACAGCCACTGCCAGGAGCGGAACTGCAGGGCGGGCACCATGGACAGCACCAGCACCGGCACGGACAGCAGCGCGGTGACCAGCGGGGGCAGGAAGCGCAGCACGTTGCCGTAGGTGCCACAGGTCAGCACCAGCAGACCCTCCGCGTGGCAGGCCTTGGCCAGGGCGCCG
>NZ_JBFAPH010000333.1:0-6911 GCF_040675635.1 Streptomyces sp. NPDC049577 | reverse complement strand
GGCCGGGTCGGCGTCGGGGGCGGTGTCGTCGAGCCAGCCGGCGCGGACCGCCTCGGCGGTCTCCTGCTCGACCTCGGCCAGGCGCTGGCGCAGGTGACCGGTCTCGCTGCGGGCGCGCTGGGCCTCGGTGGCGGCGGCCGTGGCGTCGCGGTGGGCGGCCTCGCTCGCCTCCTGGAGGGCGGCGGAGCGCTCCTCCTGCTCGTGGGCCAGCCGCTCGCCCTGCTCGGCGGCGGCGTTGAGGGCGCGGACGAGCTCGGTGGCGGCGCGGGAGCGGGCGGCGAGCGCGGGAGCGGCGTCGCGCTCGGCCTCGTGGATGGCGGCGGCCACCCTGGCCGAGCGGTCGGCGGCGGCGCGGTGGCGCAGCACGGTCTCGGCGGCCTGCCAGGCGGCGTGCAGGGTACGGGCGTCGTTGAGCTCGCGGCGCTGGGCGGCGGCGGCCTTCTCGGCGGCGGCCAGGGCCAGGGAGGCGTGCCGGTAGGCGATCTCGGCGGCGATGAGGGAGCTGCGGCCGCGCTCGGTCTCGGCGTCGGTGACGCGGTGCGCGGCGGCGGCGACCTGTTCGGCGAGTTCGACGGCGCGGCCGCGCTCCTCGGCGCCGCGCAGCGAGAGCCGGCGGGCCAGTTCGCGGGTGCGGCGCTCGGCGGCGGCGTGCACGCCGCGCGCCTGGCCGCGCCGGCCGGCGGCCTCGGCGATGCGGGAGAGCAGGTCGAGGGAACCGGCCGTGAAGTCCCGCTCGGCGGTCAGCTCGGAGCGGCGGCCGAGCTTGTGGGCGAAGCCGTGCACGAGGTCGGCGAGGCCGTCGGTGTCGCGGGTGTCGGTGACGGCGCGCAGCAGCAGGTCGGTGAAGTCGGAGTCGTTCTTGACGGCGAAGAGGCCGGCGGCCTCGCCCTCGTCGGCGTTCATCTCGCGCTGATAGCGGAACAGCTCGGGGTCGAGGCCGAGTTCGCCGAGGTGCTCGTTCCAGCGCTCGTGGATCTCCTCCCAGACGACGTCCAGGTGGGGGTAGGCCTTGCCGGCCTCGGTGAGGGCGTCGCGGAAGCCCTTCATGGTGCGGCGGCGGCCGCGGGCGCCGGAGGCGCCGTCCGCGCGGCCGCGCATGGCGGTGGACTCGGCGACGGGCAGGGAGTCCAGGCTGAGGCCGGGACCGGGGCGGAAGGAGTACCAGGCCTCGGCGAACTTGCGCGGGTCGTTGGAGACCTGGCGGCCGCGCCACTCGCTGACCTTGCCGACGACGACGGTCTCGCCCGTGAGGACGTGCTGCCACTCCAGGGCGACGTGGCCGCAGTCGTCGGCGAGCAGGAACTTGCGCAGCACGCCGGAGCTGGCGCCGCCGAGGGTGTTGCGGTGACCGGGCAGCATCACCGAGAAGATCAGCTTGAGCAGGACGGACTTGCCGCCGCCGTTCTCCAGGAAGAGCACACCGGCCGGCGCGGGGCGGCGCGGCGGGCCGACGGGCTCCTCCTCGAAGAACTCCGCCTGCGCGGGCGCGGGATTCGGCACCGGGGCGCCCACCCCGCGCAGGTCCAGCACGGTGTCGGCGTAGCGCGCACCGGCGGGCCCGATGGAGTAGAGGCGGACCCGGGACAGCTCGTACATGGCGGCGGACTCTCGTTTGTCGCAGGTGTGGTGGTTACTGGGTCACGAATGGAACGGCAGGCCGGCGTCCGCGACGAGGTCGAGGTCGTCGGTTTCGTCCGGCGGAAGCAGGGTGGCGCTGCCGTCGCCCACGGGGACGACGCCGAGCTCCAGCAGCTCGGCCATGGCGGCGCTGCTCGCCATGTCGCGGACCTGGAGCTGGTAGCGGGCGGTGGTACGGAAGGTGCCGCCGGCGTCGTCGCCGGTGCGCTGGAGGAAGCCGGAGTCGACGAGGAACGCGACGGCCTTGGCGACGATGCCGGTGGTGGAGCCGGCCAGGCGCCGCGCGTCCTTGGTGGCGCCGGTGGCGCTGCGGCGCGCGTAGACCCGCCAGGCGGCCTCCAGGCCGGGGGCGCCGGTGGTGGGGTCGGTGTTCTCACCCTGCTCGGCGGCCTTCTCCTCCAGCCGGCGGCACGCCTGGCGGACGAACGCGTCGACGCCGTTGACGGTGACGCGGCCGATGTAGCCGTCGTCGGCGAGGTCCTCGGGGCGGGGGAAGGACATGGCCGCGACGGCGAGGTGGGCGAGACCGTGCAGGAAGCGGTCGGCGGAGTCGGTGGAGGCGCGGCGCGCGTAGTCGCCCATGCGGACGGCGAAGACGGAGTCCTCGGCGGCGGTGACGGCCATGCCGGCGCGGGTGGACACCTCCAGCACGACGAGCCCGAGCCCGGCGGCGACGGCGTCCGCGAGGCGCGCGAAGGCGGGGTCGTCGCGGTGCCGGCGCAGGAGCTCGGCGTACTCGGCGTCGCGGGCGGGCAGCAGCTTGGGCTGCAACCCGAAGGCGACGAGCCGGGCCGCGTCCGCGGCGTCGGCGGGAGTGACGGCGACGGCCCCCGCGGGGTGCTCCGCTGCTGCGTCCTCGTCGCCGGGGGCGGCGGCCTGCTGCCGCGCCGGGTCGTCGACGTCGTACTCGGTCACGCGAATGCTCCTGGTCGGTTCCTGGTCTTGCGGTACGCCGTGCGGCGGGCTGCCGAGTCGTGGGGCCGGGCCCCACCCACCCCGTGGCGAGCCACGAGCTCCCATCGCGCCGCAGGGGCGCCCGGCCCGAACGGCGGAATCCGGCGGTGCCGGGCCAACCGCAAGCGGCGGACGGTACGGCCGAAGCCGGCTCGGCACCGCCGGGCTGCGCCGTCGTGGTTGCCCACCCTCGCGGCGGAGTGGTCAGGCCGGGCCTCACGCACCGCCCCGTCCGCAAGGAGCCGGCCACAGGCCACTCCGCACCGCCGGGCTGCGCCGTCGTGGTTGCCCACCCTCGCAGCGGGGAGGTGAGGCCGGGCCTCACCCACCGCCCCGTCCGCAAGGAGCCGGCCACAGGCCACTCCGCACCGCCGGACTGCGCCATCGTGGTTGCCCACCCTCGCAGCGGGGAGGTGAGGCCGGGCCTCACCCACCGCCCCGTCCGCAAGGAGCCGGCCGCAGGCCGCACCGCACCGCCGGGCTACGCCGTCGTCGTTGCCCACCCTCGCGGCGGGGAGGTGTGAGCGGACCCTCCGCGGGGTGGTCACGCCGCCTCCGTGCGGGCCGCGGCCATGCCTGCTGCGTCCAGGAGGGCCTTGCCGACGATGAGGTCCGCGCCGCCGAACTCCGGGTCGTCGAGGGGGGTGCCGTCGTCGACGGCGAAGAGGAGTTCCTGTTCGCCCTGGCGGTAGGCGGTGCCGACCGAGGGGCTGGCCGCGTGGACGGCCAGGAGGGCGACGAGGTAGGGGAGTTCCGGGTCGCGGCGGCGGGCCTCGGCCAGGAGGCCGGAGAGGCGGCGGGGCGCGTCCGGGGGCAGGTCGAGGAGCTCCAGGGCCTCCGCGAGCTGCTGCTCGCTGAAGCGGCTGTCGTCCGGGGTCTCGACCAGGTCGGGTTCCGGCATCTCCGCGCCGAGGTGCTCGCGCTCGGCGGGGGGCGTGAGCAGCATGTCGACCAGGTCGCCGACGCGCACCGCGACGGGGGTGCGCAGGCCCGTGCCGCGGGCGAAGAAGGCGTCGGTGACGCGGCCGGCCTGTTCGACGGGAAGCGGCAGCACGGGCGCGAGGAGCTGCCCGTACAGGTCGGTGCCGACGCGGGCGGCGGGGGTGGCGAAGGCCTGCCGGTCCTGCTCGGCGCGGAAGAGCGGGCCGGCCTCCAGCAGCCGGGACTGCAGCTGGGTGTGGCGGCGGATGCAGTCCTTGACGATGTCGACCAGCTCGGCGGCGCGGCGCTTGGGCTCCGCGCCCTCCGCCTCGTCGCGCGCCTTGCGGATGTTGGTGAGGATCGCGTTCTCGTGGCGGTAGCGGTCGGCGACGTGGTCGAGCGCTTCGGCGATCATGTCGGGGACGGCGTTGAGCCAGTCGACCGCGCGGACGTTGCGCCGGGTGGCCTCCAGGGTCTTGCGGAGGGTCTCCGCGTACTGGACGGTCCGGTAGCGGGCCTGCTCGGCGGCGAGCTGGGCGTCGGCCAGGCGGCCGCGGCTGATGAGGACCTCCAGCTTGACCTCGGCCGCGATCTGCGCGCTGGTGACGTCCGTGTCGAGGGCGCCGACCAGGACGTTGACGGCCTCGTCGGTGGTGCGCAGGAAGACCGTGCCGCCGGGGCCGGGGACCTCCTCGACGAGCTTGAAGTCGTAGTCGCGCCGGACGTACGTGCCGTCGGGGCCGAACGTGCCGTAGACGGCGCGGAAGCCGCGGTCGACACTGCCGACGTTGATGAGGTTCTCCAGGACCCAGCGGGCGACGCGCTCGTGCTCGGCCTGGGGGCGCTCGGGGGCCTGGGCGGCGACGCGGGGCAGCAGCCGGGCCACTATCTGCTCGTGGTCGGCGCCGGTGTCGAAGTCCATGTTGAGCGTGACGAGGTCGATGGCGGCCAGCGCCACCTCCGCCATGGCGTACACGCCGTACTCGCCCGCGAGGTTGGCCTTGCGCGCGTCGAGGTCGTGCAGCGGCGCGGTGCAGGCCAGCGCCCGTAGCCGGCGGGCCAGGCCTTCGTCGGCGGCCGGGCCCGGGGCTGGGCGCGAGACGCCGTTGAGCTGGGGCGGAAGGGCCGCCGGGGCTGGAGAGGTCACGTCGCACAGCGTAGGCGGTCACCCTGACAACGGACGAAACGGCGCGGTTCACAAGGGTTCGTGACGGTCACCGCATGGCAAAAACGGACATGATGGCAATATTGCATCCAAGAAGGGCGAATGCCGTGGGGAGTTGGGCCTTGATGGGCCCGTACTGGTCCTTCAGTTCGAGCAGGGCGGCGGGAACGATGTTGTAGTTGGCCGCCATCGGCGTCACGAGGGTGCCGCAGAAGCCCGCGAGCATGCCGATCGCCAGGACGGCCGGGGCGTCGCCGTGCGCCTGTTCCACCAGGACCGGCCAGCCGACGGCGGCCGTCATGACGGGGAAGGCCGCGAAGCCGTTGCCCATCACGACGGTGAGGAGGAACATCCCCACGCAGTAGACGACGACGGCGGCGAGGACGGAGTGCTCCGGCAGGACCGCCGTGGTGATCCGGCGCACCTGGTCGCCCACGCCCGCGACGGAGAAGATGGCTCCGAGTGTGGCGAGCAGCTGCGGCAGGAGCATCGCCCAGCCCATGGACTCCAGGATCGAACGCCCGGCGTGCAGGGATGTCGACAGCCGCTTCTCACGCAGCATCACCATGCCGGCCGCGAGTGCGGCCAGCGCGCCGATGCCGAGCCCCAGGACGGTCTCGCCACCCTTCTGCAGAATCGGTTCGCCACCGAGGGAGAGCCGCTTGACGCCCACCGCGCACACCAGGGCGACGGCCGGGACGGTGAGCGCCGGTACGAACAGCCGGCCGCCCAGCCGTGCCGCGCTCGCCGCCCGTTCCGCGGGGGAGGTCGTACGGGCCTCGCCACGCCCGGTGAGGCCGAAGCCCGCGAGAGCGATCATGACGAGCACGGCCGCGCCCAGGGGTTCGGGCGGCGCGCTCCTGTCGGCCACCCAGGTGCCGTAGACGAAGCCGAGGCCGAGCAGCCCCCAGAAGGCGGCGCTGCCGAAGCGCCTGGGGTTGCTGCGGTCGGTGAGCATCTGGGCGGCCATCAGCAGGAAGATGCCGCCGACGAGCCAGAAGAACCATTCGGCCTTGATCATGCGACGGACTCCTCCGGGCTCGGCCGGTCCGGCCGGTCCGATCGGCCGGGCCGGCCGGGTCCGTCCGGCCGGCCTCGCCCGCCCGCCGGGGGACGCCCCAGCGTGCGGTCCAGGCGCAGCAGCCGCCAGCCGTGGATGACGAGGGCGCACAGGGCCGTCGGGACGGCCCAGAGCGCGAGACTCAGCGGTTCGAGGTGCGCGTGGTACGTCGTGTTGACGAATCCGGTGATCAGCAGGATCGAGCCCACGGCCAGGAAGACGTCCTCGCCGAAGAAGAGGCCGACGTTGTCGGCGCTGGCGGCGAAGGAGCGCAGCTTCTCGCGCGCCCGGTCGGGCAGCGGGCCGTGGCGCCGCTCGGCCGCGCCTTCGGCCATGGGGGCGGCCAGCGGACGCACGGTCTGGGCGTGGCCGAAGACGCTGTTGAGCCCGAGGGCGGCGGCGAGCTGCCGCAGCAGCAGGTACAGCGCGAGGAAGCGGCCCGCCGTGAGTCCGGCGAACCGCGTCACGACGGCGCGGGCCTGCTCCTGGAGGCCGTGCCGCTCCAGCAGGCCGATGACCGGCAGGGTGACCGCGAAGATCGTCACCGAGCGGCTGGACGCGAAGCCGGTGCCGAAGGCGGCCAGGACCTCCCGGGGCGTGAGACCGCCCAGCAGTCCGGTGACGATGCCGGCCGCGCCGACGACGAGCAGGGGGTTGCGCCGCGTGGCGAAGCCCGCCACGACCACGAGGACGCCCAGGAGCACGAGCATGCGTCCGCCTTCCGCATTCTCGGACCTCACTCGATCGGGTGAGGCGTGTGCGGAGGAGGCTAAGATATTGTTCAACAATCCTCAATGGTCCTGTCGAATGGTCCCGTCGCGAAGACCGGCCCCTTCGAAGACCGGCCGGCCCCTTCGAAGACCGGTTCCGTCGCGGCCACCGCCCGGAGGAGACGCCATGGCCCGATCCACCGCACAGCGCGTCGCGGAGGTGCTCCGCGAACGCATCGAGGCCGGCTGGCTGCCGCCCGGCACCCAGCTGTCGGAGGAGGCCCTCGGCCGGGAGCTGGGCGTCTCGCGCAACACGCTGCGGGAGGCGTTCCGGCTGCTCGTGCACGACAGCCTGGTGACGCACGAGCTCAACCGGGGCGTCTTCGTGCGCACCCTGGAACCCGACGACGTCGCCGACATCTACCGGGTGCGCGCCGCGCTGGAGACCGCCGGCGTGCGCGCC
>NZ_JBFAPH010000332.1:0-6947 GCF_040675635.1 Streptomyces sp. NPDC049577 | reverse complement strand
CGCGGACCGTGCCGGCGTCGGGGCGGCGATAGCCCTCGCAGACCTCGACGGTGGTGGTCTTGCCGGCCCCGTTGGGGCCGAGGACGGCGGTCAGCCCGCCGGCCGCGACGGTCAGATCGAGCCCGTTCACCGCCGTTTTCGCGCCGTACCGCTTGATCAGGCCGTGCACCTCGACCACGGGCTGCCGGCCGGAGGCCCGGGGGGTGTCCCCCGGAAAGACGCTGCGCATGCCGGGAAGTCTACGAAGTCCGGGCCGCCCCGGATCCCGGCGGGGTGGGCGGAAAGTCCCGGGGCCCATGGGGCTTAGGTAACCCTTAGTGACTGAAACCACCACGGTGCGCTCCAACGAGGCTTGTCGCCACTCCGGCAATTACGCAACAATGGTGTTGTGAAATACGCGAGCCAGGCCCCGCAGCGGCGAACGGGGGGCGACCCGGAGGCTGAGTACTCCGGCGCCCGCGCGTCCGTGCCCGCGGCGTCCGTGCCCGCGCGCGAGGAGGCGCGCGGTCACGACGAGCAGCGCGGCACCCGCAACCGCGTCGCCCGGTCGATCCTGGATCACGGCCCGTCGACCGCCGCGGAGCTGGCGCAGCGCCTGGCGCTCACCCAGGCGGCCGTGCGCCGGCATCTGGACACGCTGGTCGCCGAGGGCGTCGTCGAGGCCCGCGAGAAGCGGGTGTACGGCGCCCGGGGCCGCGGCCGCCCCGCCAAGGTCTTCGCGCTCACCGACTGCGGCCGGGACGCCTTCGACCAGGCCTACGACGAGCTCGCCCGGGACGCCCTGGACTGGATCGCCCGGTCCGCCGGCGGCGGCGAGCAGGGCGAGGCGGCCGTGGCCGCGTTCGCCCGGGCCCGCATCGCGGCCCAGGCCGAGGGCTGGCGCAAGGCCCTGGAGGCCGCCGCCCCCGAGGCCAAGGCGCAGACCCTGGCCCGGGCATTGACCGCGGCCGGGTACGCTGCTACGGCGCGTAGCGCGCCCCAGCCCCGGCAGGGGGAGCAGCTGTGCCAGCACCACTGCCCGGTCGCCCACGTCGCCGAGCGGTACCCCCAGCTGTGCGAGGCGGAGACCGAGGTCTTCTCCCGCCTGCTCGGGACCCATGTGCAACGTCTGGCCACCATCGCCCACGGCGACGGGGTGTGCACGACGTTCATCCCCCAGAGCACCCATACCAAGACCACCGCATCCACCAGCACGGCCGGGAGGAACCCCGCATGACTCTCCCCACGGAGACTGCCCACCCTGAGCTCGAGGGGCTGGGCACGTACGAATACGGCTGGGCCGACTCCGACGTGGCCGGTGCCGCCGCCCGGCGTGGCCTCTCCGAGGACGTCGTCCGCGACATCTCGGCCAAGAAGTCCGAGCCCGAGTGGATGCTCAAGCTCCGTCTGAAGGGCCTCCGGCTCTTCGACAAGAAGCCCATGCCCACCTGGGGCTCGGACCTGTCCGGCATCGACTTCGACAACATCAAGTACTTCGTGCGCTCCACCGAGAAGCAGGCCGCCACCTGGGAGGACCTGCCGGAGGACATCAAGAACACCTACGACAAGCTGGGCATCCCCGAGGCGGAGAAGCAGCGCCTGGTCGCCGGTGTCGCCGCGCAGTACGAGTCCGAGGTCGTCTACCACCAGATCCGCGAGGACCTGGAGCAGCAGGGCGTCATCTTCCTGGACACCGACACCGCGCTCAAGGAGCACCCGGAGCTCTTCCAGGAGTACTTCGGCACCGTCATCCCCGCCGGTGACAACAAGTTCGCCTCGCTGAACACCGCCGTGTGGTCGGGCGGCTCCTTCATCTACGTCCCGCCGGGCGTGCACGTCGACATCCCGCTCCAGGCCTACTTCCGCATCAACACGGAGAACATGGGCCAGTTCGAGCGGACCCTGATCATCGTCGACGAGAACGCCTACGTGCACTACGTCGAGGGCTGCACCGCGCCGATCTACTCCTCCGACTCGCTGCACAGCGCCGTCGTGGAGATCATCGTCAAGAAGGGCGGCCGCTGCCGCTACACGACGATCCAGAACTGGTCGAACAACGTCTACAACCTGGTCACCAAGCGCGCCGTGGCCTACGAGGGCGCGACCATGGAGTGGGTCGACGGCAACATCGGCTCCAAGGTGACGATGAAGTACCCGGCCGTCTACCTGATGGGCGAGCACGCCAAGGGCGAGACCCTGTCCATCGCCTTCTCCGGCCAGGGCCAGCACCAGGACGCCGGCGCCAAGATGGTCCACATGGCGCCCAACACCTCCTCCAACATCGTCTCCAAGTCGGTGGCGCGGGGCGGCGGCCGCACCTCCTACCGCGGTCTCATCGAGATCGGCGAGGGCGCCCACGGCTCCAAGTCCAACGTGCTGTGCGACGCGCTGCTGGTGGACACCATCTCCCGCTCCGACACCTACCCCTACGTCGACGTCCGCGAGGACGACGTCTCCATGGGCCACGAGGCGACCGTCTCCAAGGTCAGCGAGGACCAGCTCTTCTACCTGATGAGCCGCGGTCTGTCCGAGGACGAGGCCATGGCGATGATCGTGCGCGGCTTCGTGGAGCCGATCGCCCGTGAGCTGCCGATGGAGTACGCCCTGGAGCTCAACCGGCTGATCGAGCTGCAGATGGAAGGCGCCGTCGGCTGACCCCGATCCCGCCCGAAGCCGCAGCGAACCCTTTGTGACAGGAAGAGAGCACGACGACAGCCATGGCTGACAACACTCCCGCCGGCAGCACGACCGACGGCGCCATCCAGGTGGGCGGGCCCCGGCAGCCCATCGACGCGCGGGTCAGCGCCCCCGCCTCGTACGACGTGGCGGACTTCCCCGTGCCGCACGGCCGTGAGGAGGAGTGGCGGTTCACCCCGCTGGAGCGCCTCCGCGGTCTTCACGACGGCACAGCCGCCGAGAAGGCTGTGGACGGTGGCGGCGTCAAGGTCGAGGTGACCGCCCCCGAGGGTGTGACCGTGGAGACCGTCGGCCGCGACGACGCGCGGCTCGGCAAGGCCGGCAAGCCGGTCGACCGGGTCGCCGCCCAGGCCTTCAGCTCCTTCGAGAAGGCCTCGGTCGTCTCGGTCCCCAAGGAGACGGTGCTCGCCGAGCCCGTCCGCATCGCCGCGCACGGCGAGGGCGGCGTGGCCTTCGGCCACCTGGTGGTCGAGGTCGGCGCCTTCGCGGAGGCCGTCGTCGTCATCGACCACACCGGCGACGCGACCCTGGCCGCCAACGTCGAGTACCTCCTCGGCGACGGCGCCAAGCTCACCGTCGTCTCCGTCCAGGACTGGGACGACACCGCCGTGCACGTCGCCCAGCACACCGCGCTGGTCGGCCGGGACGCGTCCTTCAAGTCCGTGATCGTCACCCTCGGCGGCGACCTGGTCCGCCTCCACCCGCGCGTCGTCTACGGCGCCCCGGGCGGCGAGGCCGAGCTGTTCGGTCTGTACTTCACCGACAACGGCCAGCACCAGGAGCACCGTCTCTTCGTCGACCACGACACCCCGCACTGCCGCAGCAACGTCGTGTTCAAGGGCGCGCTGCAGGGCAAGGACGCGCACGCCGTCTGGATCGGCGACGTCCTCATCCGCGCCGAGGCCGAGGGCACCGACACCTACGAGCTGAACCGCAACCTCGTCCTCACCGACGGCGCCCGCGTCGACTCGGTCCCCAACCTGGAGATCGAGACCGGTGAGATCGTCGGCGCCGGCCACGCCTCGGCGACCGGCCGCTTCGACGACGAGCAGCTGTTCTACCTGATGGCCCGCGGCATCCCCGCCGAGGAGGCCCGCCGACTGGTCGTCCGCGGCTTCTTCGCCGAGCTCGTGCAGCAGATCGGCATCCCCGAGCTGGAGGAGCGTCTCATCGCCAAGATCGAGGCGGAGCTGGAGGAGTCGGTCGCATGAGCGCATTCGACGGTACCCATTACCAGCGCGCCTGCGGGCTGAGCGAGCTGGAGGAGGACACCCCCAAGCGGGTCGAGCTCGACGGCATCCCGGTGGCCGTCGTCCGTACCGAGGGCGAGGTGTACGCGATCAACGACATCTGCTCGCACGCGAACGTCTCCCTCTCCGAGGGCGAGGTCGAGAACTGCCACATCGAGTGCTGGCTGCACGGCTCCAGCTTCGACCTCCGCACCGGAAAGCCCGACTGCCTCCCCGCGACGCAGCCCGTCCCCGTATACCCCGTCAAGATCGAAGGGGACGACGTGCTCGTCTCCGTCACCCAGGAGTCCTGAGTTCCCCATGGCAACGCTTGAGATCCACGACCTGCACGTCTCCGTCGAAGCCGAGAACGGCCCCCGGGAGATCCTCAAGGGCGTCGACCTGACCGTGAAGCAGGGCGAGACCCACGCCATCATGGGCCCCAACGGCTCCGGCAAGTCGACCCTGGCCTACTCGCTCGCGGGCCACCCCAAGTACACGATCACCGGCGGCACCGTCACCCTCGACGGCGAGGACGTCCTTGCGATGTCCGTCGACGAGCGCGCCCGCGCCGGCGTCTTCCTCGCCATGCAGTACCCGGTCGAGGTCCCCGGCGTCTCGGTCTCCAACTTCCTGCGCACCTCGGCCACGGCCGTGCGCGGCGAGGCCCCCAAGCTGCGCACCTGGGTGAAGGAGGTCAAGGAGACCATGGAGCGTCTCCAGATGGACCCGGCCTTCGCCGAGCGCAACGTGAACGAGGGTTTCTCCGGCGGTGAGAAGAAGCGCCACGAGATCCTCCAGCTGGAGCTCCTCAAGCCGAAGGTCGCGATCCTCGACGAGACCGACTCCGGCCTGGACGTCGACGCCCTGCGCATCGTCTCCGAGGGCGTCAACCGCGTCCGCGAGACCGGCGAGGTCGGCACCCTGCTGATCACCCACTACACGCGCATCCTGCGCTACATCAAGCCCGACTTCGTGCACGTCTTCGCGAACGGCCGCGTCGTCGAGTCCGGCGGCGCCGAGCTCGCCGACAAGCTGGAGAACGAGGGCTACGAGGCGTACGTGAAGGGTGGCGTATCCCTGTGAGCGACGCACGCGAGGCCACCGGCCCGCAGGCGTCCCGCGACCCGCAGATGCGCCTCGCGGGCGGAGAAGCGAACGAAAGGGGTGCGGCGTGACACTTCAGCTGCCGGGTCTCCTCGACACCGACGCGATCCGCAAGGACTTCCCGATCCTGGACCGCGTGGTCCACGACGGGAAGAAGCTCGTCTACCTGGACAACGCGGCGACCTCCCAGAAGCCGCGCCAGGTGCTCGACGTCATCAACGAGCACTACGAGCGGCACAACGCCAACGTCCACCGCGGCGTGCACGTGCTCGCCGAGGAGGCCACGGCGCTGTACGAGGGGGCCCGTGACAAGGTCGCGGCCTTCATCAACGCGCCCAGCCGCGACGAGGTGATCTTCACCAAGAACGCCTCCGAGTCGCTGAACCTCGTGGCGAACATGCTCGGCTGGGCCGACGAGCCCTACCGGGTGGACCGCGACACCGAGATCGTCATCACGGAGATGGAGCACCACTCCAACATCGTGCCGTGGCAGCTGCTGGCGCAGCGCACGGGCGCGAAGCTGAAGTGGTTCGGCCTGACCGACGACGGCCGTCTCGATCTGTCGAACATCGAGCAGGTCATCACGGAGAAGACCAAGGTGGTCTCCTTCGTCCTGGTCTCGAACATCCTGGGCACCGTCAACCCCGTCGAGGCCATAGTCCGCCGGGCGCAGGAGGTCGGCGCGCTCGTCGTCGTCGACGCCTCGCAGGCCGCTCCGCACATGCCGCTGGACGTCCAGGCGCTCCAGGCCGACTTCGTGGCCTTCACCGGCCACAAGATGTGCGGTCCGGACGGCATCGGCGTCCTGTGGGGCCGCCAGGAGCTGCTGGAGGACCTGCCGCCCTTCCTCGGCGGCGGCGAGATGATCGAGACCGTCTCGATGAGCTCCTCCACCTACGCCCCGGCGCCGCACAAGTTCGAGGCGGGTACGCCCCCGATCGCCCAGGCCGTCGGCCTCGGCGCGGCCGTGGACTACCTCACCTCGATCGGCATGGAGAACATCGCGCGCCACGAGCACGCGATCACCGAGTACGCCATCCAGCGGCTCCAGGAGGTCCCGGACCTGCGCATCATCGGTCCGGTGACGGCCGAGGACCGCGGTGCCGCGATCTCCTTCACCCTCGGTGACATCCACCCGCACGATGTGGGCCAGGTGCTGGACGAGCAGGGCATCGCCGTGCGCGTCGGCCACCACTGCGCGCGGCCGGTGTGCCTGCGGTACGGAATTCCGGCGACCACGCGGGCGTCGTTCTATCTGTACTCCACGCCCGCCGAGGTCGACGCGCTGATCGCGGGCCTGGAGCACGTCCGGAACTTCTTCGGCTGACGAGGGCTGCGACAGTGAAGCTTGATTCGATGTACCAGGACGTCATCCTGGACCACTACAAGAACCCGCACGGGCGGGGCTTGCGGGACGGCGACGCCGAGGTACACCACGTCAATCCGACGTGCGGCGACGAGATCACGCTGCGGGTGCGGCTCGACGGCGAGACGATCGAGGACGTCTCCTACGAGGGCCAGGGCTGCTCCATCAGCCAGGCCAGCGCCTCCGTGCTCAACGAGCTGCTGGTCGGCAAGGGCCTCGACGAGGCCCTGCGGATCCAGGAGACCTTCCTGGAGCTGATGCAGTCCAAGGGCCGGATCGAGCCGGACGACGCGATGGAGGAGGTGCTGGAGGACGCGGTGGCGTTCGCTGGCGTCTCCAAGTACCCGGCGCGGGTGAAGTGCGCCCTGCTGAGCTGGATGGCGTGGAAGGACGCGACGGCACAGGTGCTGTCCGAGAGGAAGACCGCATGAGCGAGAACGCAGAGGCCACGACCAAGCCGGCCACCGAGGAAGAGGTCCGCGAGGCGCTCTACGACGTCGTCGACCCTGAGCTGGGCATCGACGTCGTCAACCTCGGCCTGATCTACGGCATCCACATCGACGACGCCA
>NZ_JBFAPH010000331.1:0-6960 GCF_040675635.1 Streptomyces sp. NPDC049577 | reverse complement strand
TCGGCGAGGAATCGGCGGACGACCGGGATGACCCGGCGCCCAGGAGACCGCGTCGACGTTCTCCAGCTTGGGCGCCACCGCCCGCAGCTCCTGCACCGACAGGCTGGGCCGGCCCCCGACCACGCGGCGCTCGACGCGACCCAGCTTGAGCGTCGTCCTGTCGCCCTTGGTCACCAGCAGCGCGACGCGCACGCCGTCGGACGCGATCCGCTGCCCGGTGATCCGCCCGCCGTCCAGCCCGGGCACCTGGACCTCCTCCGGCGCCCCCGTACCGTCGGGCAGCCGCAGCAGCCGCGGCCGGTCCGGATCCTGGTCGGCGACCCACAGATCGCCCAGGCCGTCCCAGCTCGGTGCCGTCAGTCCGCTCGTCTTCGCACCACTGCCGTGCACGGTCAGCCGCGCGTCGCCCAGGGGCGCGCCGGACTGCATCTGCGTCACGAAGAGCGCCTGCCCGTTGGCAGAAACGCCCGCCGCCCGGCGCGTATCCCGGGAGACGGCCACCGAACGCAGCTGCACCGCACCGTCCGCACCGAACGGCCCGGCCACGCGGCGCGGCTCGTCATCACTGTCCGACAGGCTCATCAGCCGGTGCTGCGCGTCCAGGAAGTACTGCCGGTCCGCCCGGCCGGCCGTCTGGTCCGGCGCGTAGCTCCTGGCCTGCTCGTTGCCGAGCTCGCACAGCCGTGAACCGTCCTTGCGCTGCAGGGTCACGTCCGTGACCTTGGCCGTCTCCTGGACGGTGTACATCACCTGGGCGGCCATGCGCAGGCACTGCTCCTGGTTGACGTCCGCCACGCGCTCGTTGAGCCGCACCTTCAGCGCGTTGGAGTCGTCCGGCGACAGCCGCTGGTCCTCCATGCGCGCCCCGGTCGGGAAGGCCGTCCCTGCCACCGGGTCCAGCCAGCTGGTCGGCCCGTCCAGCAGCGCCTTGACCGAGGAGGTCACCGGGTCTATCCGCTTGCGCAGATAGACCGGGTCGGCGACGAGCACCCCGGACGTCTTGGACGGGCTTCCGCCGGCCGGGGCGGAGGGGCCCAGCTCGGCGAAGTAGTACTTGTTGACCGAACGGTAGATCCGCTGGAAGTCGGCGATGCCCAGCACGAGCCCGACCGGCGGCGCGTCGATGCGCCACTCGCCGTCCTCGCGCGCCATGTGGATCTGGGCCTGGTACGCGTGCTCGTCCGGCTTGTAGGCGTGCTTGGCGTCGACCTGCGCGATCTGCTTGCCGGTCAGCGTGATGCTGATGCCCTGGTCGCGGTCGCCGCTGCGCTCCACGCGCACCTGCGGCGTCTCCGCCAGCACGGTCGTGGACAGGGCGGGGTCCCACTGCCGCTTCGCCCCGCGCGCCAGGTACATCCGGGCGGTCCCGTAGTCCGGGTCGTCGCTCGTGGTGGCCTCCAGGAAGCCCGCGACGAGCTCCAGCGGCTGCTCACCCTTGCGCGGCGGCACACCGTACACACGCACCTGCGAGTCCGCGTCGGCACGCTGGGAGGAATCCACCGACGTGACGTCCCCGCTGTCCGGCATGGACGCACAGCCCGCCAGCAGCGCGCCGGCGGCCGCGAGAACGAGCAGACCCGCAGGACGGCCGCGCCGCCGGGTGCGGCCGCACCGCACCGCTCCACGCTGGGCCGCCATCCCGTCCGCCTTCCGTACGCCTGCCGTGCCCGCCCGTGGCGCCTCCTCGTCACGCATGTCCGTCACGGTCACCTCCGGCCCGGCCGCTGGCGCTGCCCGCCGTCCTGTCGAGCGCCGTACCGCCCGGCCGTGCCACCACGCGCGACCCGCTGCCGGGCAACGCCGTCGGGTCCGCCGTGGGACGCGAATTCCTCGCCTGCGCCGGCACGGCCACGCCCCGTACCGGACCGGTCTGCTGCGGCGCGCTCTCGCCCAGCCCGCGGTTGCGCCGCGAGTCCTCCGGCTCCAGCGGGATCGGCGAGCCCCGCAGCGAGTCACCGGCCGTACGCGGCAGCGTCAGCCGGAACTGCGAGCCGCCGCCCGGCTCGCCCCAGGCCTGCAGCCAGCCGCCGTGCAGCCGTGCGTCCTCCACGGCGATCGACAGGCCCAGACCCGTACCACCGGTCGTCCGCGCCCGCGCCGGGTCCGCCCGCCAGAAGCGGTTGAACACCCGCGTCGCCTCGCCCGGCTTGAGCCCCACGCCGTAGTCGCGCACCGCCACCGCGACGGCGCCACCGGCCACCGCCAGCCGCACGATCACGTCGCGGCCCTCGCCGTGCTCCACGGCGTTGACCACCAGGTTGCGCAGCACGCGCTCCACACGGCGCGCGTCCGCCTCCGCGATGACGGGCTGCTCCGCGCCCCGCACGAGAATCCTGCTGCCCTTGCAGTCCGCCAGCGGCAGCGCGCCGTCCACGACCCGGTTCACCACGTCGCGCAGATCGATGGGCTCGGCCTCCAGGGCCGCCGCACCCGCGTCGAACCGGCTGATCTCCAGCAGATCGGACAGCAGCGACTCGAACCGGTCCACCTGCCCGAACAGCAGCTCCGCCGAGCGCGCCGTGACAGGGTCGAAGTCGTCCCGTGCCTCGTGGATGACCTCGGCAGCCATCCGCACCGTCGTCAGCGGCGTCCGCAGCTCGTGCGAGACGTCCGAGACGAACCGGCGCTGCATGCGGGACAGCTCCTCCAGCTGCTGGATCTTGATCTGGAGGTTCTGCGCCATCTTGTTGAAGGCTTCACCCAGACGTGCGATGTCGTCCTCGCCGGTGACCTTCATCCGCTCCTGGAGCACACCGGCGGCCAGCCGCTCGGAGATACTCGCGGCCATCCGCACGGGCGTGACGATCTGCCGCACCACGAGCCACGCGATGGCGCCCAGCAGCACCACCACAAACACCCCGGCGGTCGCCAGCGTGCCCTTGACCAGGCTCAGCGACTTCTCCTCCTGCGTGAACGGGAAGAGGTAGTAGAGCTGGTACGGCTTGCCGTTGACGTCGTAGAGCCGCTTGCCCACGATCAGCGCCGGCTCGCCCTCGTCCGAGGCACTGTGCTTGATGGAACCCGGCTTCTCGAACGTGCCGTTCCGGCTGTCCAGCTGCCGCCGCAGATCCACCGGCACACTGTGCTCGGGGTCGATGTCCCCGGAGGCACGCGGCCCGCGCGCGCCCACGTACGAGGCGTCCCCGTCGCCCGCGCTCAGCGCCACCACGTGGTAGACACCCTGCCCGCCACTGGCGAGCTGCTGCACCAGGGCCGTCAGCCAGGCACCGGAGTCCGGCGTGCCGTGGCCACCCGACTGCCCGGAGTCCTGCCGGCCGTCCGGACCGGAGTCGGCGGCGTCCCGCGCCGCCTTGAAACCGCCCTCTGCCTGGCTCGTCGAAGCGTGCTGCTTGGTCTCCAGCAGCCCGTTGCGCACCTGCCCGATGACCACGATGCCGAGCAGCAGCACCACGCCCAGCGACATCAGCAGGGTGGTGGCCACCACCCGCAGCTGGATGTTGCGCCGCCACAGCCGCATCGCCGGCAGCAGCGGCCGCCGCACCCAGCGCATGTACAGCCTCAGCACGGGATGCACCGGCCCCGCCGCCGCGCCGTCGGGCAGCAGCTGCCCGGCGCGCCACAGCCGCCGCAGAAAAGATATGCCGCCGCCCGCCGTGCCGACGGGCCGCCCCGCGCCCCGCTCCGGGGCGGCACCGTTGCCCGACATGTCAGCTCGGCCCGGCCTTGTAGCCCACACCACGCACGGTCACCACGATCTCCGGCCGCTCCGGGTCCTTCTCGACCTTCGAGCGCAGCCGCTGCACATGCACGTTCACCAGACGCGTGTCCGCCGCGTGCCGGTAGCCCCACACCTGCTCCAGCAGCACCTCACGGGTGAACACCTGCCAGGGCTTGCGGGCGAGCGCGACCAGCAGGTCGAACTCCAGCGGGGTGAGCGCGATCGACTGCCCGTCCCGCTTCACCGAGTGACCCGCGACGTCGATGACCAGATCACCGATCGTCAGCTGCTCCGGCGCCGGCTCCTCCGACCTCCGCAGCCGCGCCCGGATCCGGGCCACCAGCTCCTTCGGCTTGAACGGCTTGACGATGTAGTCATCCGCACCGGACTCCAGCCCGACCACCACGTCGACCGTGTCGCTCTTGGCGGTCAGCATCACGATCGGCACCCCGGACTCGGCCCGGATCAGCCTGCAGACCTCGATACCGTCCCGGCCGGGCAGCATCAGATCCAGCAGAACAAGATCAGGCTTCGTCTCGCGAAATGCTGCCAGTGCCTTGTCGCCGTCGGCTACAAACGACGGCTCGAACCCTTCACCACGCAGCACAATTCCGAGCATCTCGGCCAGTGCGGTGTCGTCGTCGACGACAAGGACGCGTCCCTTCATATCGACATCATCCCATTACCCGATCGTGACCTGGCACACAGCTCCACCAGACCGGCCTCCGTCACGGGGGAAACAACCCCGTTTTCCGTGACAATCGCGGTCACCAACTCCGGCGGTGTGATATCGAACGCAGGGTTGTACGCCTGCGTCCCGAGGGGTGCCACCGGCACTCCTGTACCCGCTTCGGCCCCCGGTTCCGGGACCACCGGCCCGGCGAATTCCGTGACCTCGTGCCCTGGCCGCTGCTCCACCTCGATCTCCGACCCCTGGGCCGTACGGAGATCGACCGTGGTGGTGGGCGCGACGACGATGAACGGCACATGGTGATAGCGCGCCAGCACCGCGAGGGGATAGCTGCCGACCTTGTTCGCCACCGAGCCGTCCGCGGCTATCCGGTCCGCGCCGATCAGCACCGCGTCCACCTCACCCGCCGCGAACAGCGACCCCGCCGCGTTGTCCGGGAGCAGCGTGTACGCCATCCCGCTGCGCGCCGCCTCGTACGCGGTCAGCCGCGCGCCCTGCAACAACGGCCGCGTCTCGTCCACCCACAGCCGCCGCAGCTCCCCCGCCCTGTGCGCGGCGCCCACCACCGCGAGGGCCGTGCCCTCACCACCGGAGACCAGCGCCCCGGTGTTGCAGTGGGTCAGCAGCCGGTAGCCGCCGCCCGGACGCAGCTCGGACAGCAGCGACAGACCGTGCTCGGCCATCCGCGCGCTGGCCTCCGCGTCCTCCCGGTGCAGCGCCCGTGCCTCGGTCAGCGCGGCCGCCGCGGCCCGGCGGGCGTCCGCACCGCCCTTCAGCGCGCCGTGGTACGCGTCCTGGGCCCGCCGCACGCCGTACGCGAGGTTGACGGCGGTCGGGCGGGCGTGGGCGAGCATCGCGGCCGACTCGTCCACGTCGAAGCCCCTGGCGGCTGCCAGCGCCACCCCGTACGCCCCGGCTATCCCCAGCAGCGGCGCGCCGCGCACCGCGAGCGTGCCGATCGCGTCGACCAGCGCGGGCACATCCGTGCACAGCAACTCGATCTCCTCGGCGGGCAGCCGCCGCTGATCGAGGAGGACGATCACCGGCCCCTCCGGCGGCTCCTCCCACCGAAGGGCGGGAACACCACCGGATCCGGGCGTCGATTCAGGCGATTCGGATGGGTTCACAGGTACCGCGTACTGATCAGCCATTGGTCCAGTCTGCCCCGCTCAGGGCAACTATTGAAGGTCTCCCTCCGTCTCTCCCCCTTACGAGCCCACCCGGGCTCATGACGGCTCGAAAGGGCTCGCGGCGTGGTGTGTTCGGCTTCGCGCGCGGCTCCTGCGGGCCGCCCGGGCCGTTCGAGCGCCGTGACACGATGACTGACCGGCAAGAGCGACAGGCGAGACAGGATGGACAGAGGATGAACGAGTCTCCGGGCCGTACCCCGCCCGGCGGGAACGGCGAGCCCCCGAAGCACGGGCCGAAGGACGGGCCGAAGGATGGGCCGTGGAACCACGGCGGCTGGGGCGGGAGCGGGAACGGATGGGGCACGCAGCCGACGGCACCACAGCCCGGGGTGATCCCACTCCGCCCGCTCGGCGTCGGCGAGATCATCGAGGGCGCCGTCAACACGCTGCGGACGCACTGGCGCCCCGCGCTCGGGGTCTCGCTGTCGGTGGCCCTCGCCACCCAGGCCGTGACGACCCTCGCCACCACCCTGTGGCTGAAGGACGGCGCCGAGCTCGACGGCAAGATGGCCGATACCGCCTCGGTGGATCTCCACGAACTGCTGGGGACCATCAGGGACTCGGCGGGCACACTGGGCCTCGGCACATTCCTCGGACTGCTGGGCTGGATCTTCGCCGCCGGGATGCTCACGGTCGTCGTCAGCCGCGCGGTTCTGGGCCGCTCGATCACAGCGCGCGAGGCATGGCGCGACACCCGGCCACGACTGCTGCCCATGGCCGGCCTGGTGGGTCTGGTGACCCTGCTGATGCTCGGCATGTGCGCGGTCGCCGTCGCACCGGGGCTGCTGGTCATGGTGGCCGGAGCGCACGCGCTCGGCGTCTCGCTGACCGCCGTCGGTGGCCTGGCGGGAGCGGCGGGAATGATATGGCTCTGGATTCGCTACAGCCTGGCCGCACCGGCCCTCATGCTGGAGAAGCAGGGTATTCGCGAGGCCCTCGCCCGGTCGGTGAAGCTCACGACGCCGGTGTGGTGGCGGATATTCGGCATCCAAATGCTCGCGACCGCGCTCGTTTTCGTGGTTCAGATGATCTTGCAGATACCGCTCAACATCATTGAATTGATCTTGACCGGCAAGTCCGGCTCTTCTCCGGTGATTGCGGCGGTGGGCGGAGTTCTCGCCACGACCATTTCGCTTCCGGTTACGGCCGGCGTGACCGCCCTGCTCTATATGGACCAGCGCATTCGCCGCGAATCCCTCGACCTCGAGCTCGCCCGCGCGGCGGGTGTCTGAGACATTGGAGCGCTTCGCCGGCCCCCGGTGCGGGGGCCGGCAAAGGGGCCGGGAGTCGTGGTAAATACCCCTGAACGCGAGAAAGCCCTGGCAGGGGAACCCTGCCAGGGCTTTCTCTCAACAATAGTTCGGCGGCGTCCTACTCTCCCACACGGTCCCCCATGCAGT
>NZ_JBFAPH010000330.1:0-6996 GCF_040675635.1 Streptomyces sp. NPDC049577 | reverse complement strand
CCGCGGGTTCAGCGAGGTGTACGGGTCCTGGAACACCATCTGGATGTTCCGGCGCACCGCCTTCAGCGCACGCCCCGACAACTTCGTGATGTCCTGACCCTTGTACAGGATCTCGCCCGAGCTGGCCGTCTCCAGCATCATCAGCAGCTTGGCGACCGTGGACTTGCCACAGCCGGACTCGCCGACGATGCCGAGCGTCTCGCCCTGGTAGAGGTCGAAGGACACGCCGTCGACGGCCTTGACCGCGCCGATCTGCTTCTTGAGCAGCAGGCCCTGGGTGATCGGGAAGTGCTTGACCAGGTTGCGCACCTGGAGGATCGGCTCCCCCTCGCGCACGGGCTTGCTGATCGCGGCCTCGACCTTCGCGACCTCGTCGGCGGCCGGCTGGTCGGAGACTGCGGCCTCGTCGTTCATCTTCGGCTCAGCCATGGATGGTCTCCTTCCAGAAGTGGCAGGCGCTGCCGCGGCCGGCCAGCTCGGCACCGTCGCGCTCGGTCACCTGGTGCAGGGCCGGCACGTCCGTGCGGCACAGGTCCTGGGCGCGCGAGCAGCGGGGGCTGAAGGCGCAACCCGGCGGGATCGCCAGCAGGTTGGGCGGCAGGCCCTTGATCGCGTACAGCTCCTGGCCCTTGTGGTCCAGGCGCGGGATCGAGTCGAGCAGACCCTTGCTGTACGGGTGCGCGGGGCGCTTGTAGATGTCGTGGACCGGGGAGGTCTCGACGATGCGGCCGGCGTACATCACGGCGATCTTGTCCGCGACGTCTGCGACGACACCGAGGTCGTGGGTGATCAGGATCAGACCCATGTTGTACTCGCGCTGGAGCTCCGCGAGCAGGTCCATGACCTGGGCCTGGACCGTCACGTCCAGGGCCGTGGTCGGCTCGTCCGCGATGATCAGCTCCGGCTCCAGCGCCAGCGCCATCGCAATCATGATGCGCTGACGCATACCGCCCGAGAACTGATGCGGATAGTCGTTCACCCGCTGCTTCGCCGCCGGGATACGCACCCGGTCCATCAGCTCGACGGCCTTGGCCTTGGCGTCGGCCTTGGACATGCCCTTGTGGACCCGGAACATCTCGCCGATCTGGGCGCCGACGGAGTGCACGGGGTTGAGGGCGGACAGCGCGTCCTGGAAGATCATCGCCATCTTGGCGCCGCGCAGCTTGCGCCGCTCCTCTTCCCCGAGCTTCAGGATGTCCTGGCCGTGGAAGAAGATCTCCCCGCTGGGGATGCGCCCGGGGGGCATGTCCAGGATGCCCATGATGGCCTGGGCGGTGACGGACTTGCCGGAGCCCGACTCGCCGAGCACGGCCAGCGTCTCACCGGCGTCGACGGTGTACGAGACACCGTTGACGGCCTTGGCGACGCCCTGGTCCGTCTTGAACTCCACGTGCAGGTCGCGGACTTCCAGCAGGGGTGCCTTCTTGGTCTTCGCCGCGTCCGCCCCGTTGGTGCCGGGGTTCTTCTCGACCGTGGTCATGATGCCTTCCTTCGCCCGCGCGGGCCGTGGTTCTCGTGCCGCTGCTGAGTCATCCCGGTCACCGCAGCTTCGGGTCGAGGGCGTCGCGCAGGCCGTCGCCGACGAAGACGAAGCCGAGGCACGACAGCACGACAGCGGCGCTGGGCACGGCCCAGAAGATGTCGTTGACGCCGACGAAGTCACGGGAGGCGGAGATCATGGTGCCCCACTCGGGGGTGTCCGGGGAGACGCCGACGCCGAGGAACGACAGGGACGCCTCCGCGACCACGGAGATGCCGACGCTCGTGGTGGCGAAGATGAGCACCGGGGCGATGGAGTTGGGCAGCACGTGGCGGAGCAGGATGCGCCGGGTGCCGGCGCCCAGGGCCTTCGCCGCCATCACGTAGTCCGCCTCACGGACCGACAGGATCGAGCTGCGCAGCAGTCGCGAGATCGTGGCCCAGCCGAAGAGGGCCAGGGAGAGCACGACGGGCAGGACGCCGCGGCCGGTCAGCAGGATGATCACGATGGCGCCGACGAGCAGCGGGAACGCGAAGAAGATGTCCGCGATGCGCATGATGAGGCTGTCGACCCCGCGGCCGAAGTAACCGGCCAGCGCGCCCAGGATGATGCCGAGGACCGTGGCCAGCAGCATCGAGGCGAGACCGACGATCACGGCGATGCGGGCGCCGTAGATCACGCGCGAGAACACGTCGCGGCCCAGGGCGTCGGTGCCGGCCCAGTGGTCCCCGGAGGGGTCCGCGAGGGTGTTGGTCAGGTCCTGCTCGTACGGGTCGTGCGGGGCGATCAGCGGAGCGAGGATCGCGGTCAGGAACAGCAGGGCGACCAGGCCGAGGCCGACCACGGCGAGCCGGTTCTTGACGAACCGCTTACGGATGTCGGTCCACTGCTTGGTGGCCTTGATCTCGGGCTCGCCGCTGCCGGCCGCCTTGCCGTCTGCCGTCGGCCTGGGCTCGCCCCCGAGCTCGGCACTCACAATGTTGGTCATCGTCATTTCTCTCTTCGTTGACCGTTGCTCGCTCAGCCGAGCCGGATACGGGGGTCGAGGACCGCGTACAACAGGTCGACGATCAGGTTCATCACGACGAAGACGCCGACGCTGATGGTGACGACGCCGATCACGATGGGGTTGTTGTTCTGGGTGATGGCGGTGACGAGGGCGAGGCCGATGCCGTCCCAGTTGAAGATCGCCTCGCTGATCAGCGCGCCGCCCAGCAGGGTGCCGAACGAGATGCCGATGTAGGTGACCACGGGGATGATCGAGTTGCGCAGGATGTGCTTGGTGAGCACCTGGCGCTTGGGCACTCCCTTGGCGATGGCCGTCTTCACGTAGTCGGCGCGCATGATCTCGAGCATCGAGCCGCGCATCAGACGGGAGACGATCGCGGCGTCCAGCAGCGCGAGGGTGAGGGCCGGGAGCAGCATCGTCTTGAACGAGCCGTCGGCCACCACGGGCACCCAGCCGAGCCGGACGGCGAAGACGGACTGCAGCAGCATGCCGAGCACGAACGGCGGCACGCCGATGAAGATCGTCGTCGTGATCGTCGTGATCACGTCGGTCACGCTGTACCTCTTCAGCGCCGCGATGACACCCACGACCACACCGAGGGCGACGTCGAAGGCGATCGCCAGGACCGCCAGCTTGGCGGTGTTGGCGATCTTCGGCTTGAGGATCTCCGTGACGGGGCGGCCCTGGGTGTAGTCCTGACCGAGGTCGCCCTGGGCCAGCTTGCCGACGTAGTTGCCGTACTGGACGACGAGGGGCTCGTCGAGCCCGTAGCGGTGCCGCAGTTCCTTGACCACGGCGGGGTCGCGTGCCTTGTCGCTGCCTGCCACGGACCCGACGGGGTCTCCGGGCAGGACGAAGAGGCAGGCGAAGAGAATCATGGTGGCGCCGAGGACGACGAGGACGAGCTGTCCGAGCCGTCGTGCGATGTACCGGCCCATGGAGTGCCTTCTTCCTGAGGGGTCCCCGCAGGTCGCGGCCGCTGCCGGCGGGGCAGGGCGGCGCGGACGTGGGGGGCGACGCGGGAAAGAGGCCGTGGAGGGCGGGGGGCTCCCGTTCTCCACGGCCTCGGAGTGCTCGGCGGGCGGCGGCCTGGGCCGCCGCCCGCTTCATACCCGATGGGCTAGCGCAGGGAGATGTCCGCGAGGGTCGGGTTCTCCACGTAGTCCATGGAGACACCGGCGAACTTCTTCGTGTTCACCAGACGCTGCTGGGTACGCGTGTACACCGGGATGAGGGCCGCGTCGTCGAGCGCGATCTTCTCGGCCTGCTGGTAGAGCTTGTTGCGCGCGGCCTCGTCCTTGGTCTCGCGCGCCTTGTCCAGCAGGGTGTCGAACTCCTTGTTGCTCCAGCGGCTGCGGTTGTCACCGACGACCTTGCCGTTGGCGTCCTTGTTGATGGACTGCGTGGCCAGCAGCGGGAAGAGGATGGCGTCCGGCGTCGGGTAGTCGGCGCTCCAGGCGAAGCGGAACATGCCGCTGCCCTTCGGCGACTGCTCGGCGTCCAGCAGCTGGGCGAAGGCCTGACCCTTCAGGTTGACCTTCCAGCCGAGCACGTCCTCGATCTGCTTGGCGACGGCCTGCATCCACTCCTCGTGGCCGGCACCGGTGTTGTACTGCAGGTCGATGCTGGTGCCCTTGCCGAGGCCGGCCTTCTCGGCCAGCTCCTTGGCCTTGTCCTTGTCCTGCTTGACGCAGGAGCCGCACAGACCGTCCTGGTACACGCCCTTGAAGGACGGCGGCAGGATGGTGGTGGAGGCCGACTGCAGGCCCTTGAACACGCCGTTGGCGATCGCGTTGCGGTCGATGGCGTAGGAGACCGCGAGGCGGGCCTCCTTGGTCTTGAGCGGGCCGTTGTCGGTGATCGGGAGCACGAAGTTCATGCCCGCCGTCTCCTGCTCGAGCCACTCGTTGTCCTTGGCGTACTTCGCCTTCAGAGTGGGCATCTGCGGGACCGGCATGCGGGCCCAGTCGAACTGGCCGGCCTGGAAGCCCTGGGTCTCCAGCTGGACGCTGTTCTGCGGGTTGAGGATGCTGATGTTCACCTTGTCCAGGTGAGCCTTCTGCAGCCCGTAGTCGTCGTTACGGACGAGCGTGATGCTCTTGTTGTGCTCCCACTTGCCCTCCATCTTGAAGGGGCCGTTGCCGATCGGAGCCTCGTTGTAGTCCTTGTTGTTGGCGGCGCCGGCGGCCTTCGGGACGGGCGAGAAGACCGAGTGACCGGTCTTGATGTTGAACCCGCAGTCGGGCTTGGAGAGTTCGACGTGGAGCTTGTCGGGCGCCGGGGCGGTGACGCCCTCGAACTTGTCGGTCTTGCCGCCCTGGATGTCGTCGAAGCCCTTGATGCCGGCCATGTGGTAGGCGACGTCGGAGGCGGACTCCTTCAGCGCCGCGCGGGTCCAGCCGCGGACGAAGGACTCGGCGTCGACGTCCTCGCCGTTGGTGAACTTCGTACCGGTCTTGACGCCGAAGTCCCAGACGGTGCACTTGTCGTCCGAGGTGCCGGACGTGGCCAGCATCGGAACGAGCTTGCCGTCCGCCGTCGGCTTGTAGAGACCGGTGAAGAGGGCCTGCGTGACGACCTCGCCCTCGCTCTCCTGCGAGTTGTACGGGTCGATGAACTTCGGCTCGGTGATGCCGAGGCTGAAGGTTCCACCCTGCTTCGGGTTGGACGCCGGCGCGGTTGCCGGGTTGTTGAACGGCTCGCGCTTTCCAGCCGGAGCGGCGTCGTCGTTCTTCTTACCTCCGCCGCCACAGGCGGTCGCAGCCAGGGCCACGACTATCGCGCCCGTGACCCACTTGGCGCTCTTGGCACCGCGCATGGGTTCGCCTCCTCATGAGTCCACTGTTCTACAAGGAGGGACACCGGGCCCCCGCTGACACCCCTGACAGCGGAGTCGGGACCGGTGCCCCAAGTGTGCTCGTGAGTCGGCGCTCCCCACAGCGCGTGACCCATTGACCCGAGCTCAGTGAACCCAACTATTAAGCAAGGCCGCGCTTTAAACCACACTTACAGGGTCTCGCTTTGGTCACATCGATCACCTCGACCCGCTTAATATCCGGACAAACGCGGCGGGGACAGACACCTACGAAACGGACTGTTAACACAACATCCGGAGTCGGGAGTCCGATATACGGGCATCCGCGGTTAATCCACCGGCCATCGGACGGATCCCGGGACGGTATTCGCGCGACGCGGGAGGCAGTTATGGCCGGATCGGGACTGGCGCCCGGCTCCGCACCGCCGGTTCCCCACCGTAAGCGGGCCCCGGAAACGGCCCGGGCCCGGGGCCACCGCTCGGAAGAGCGGTGGCCCCGGGCCCGGGTGCGAACTACGACCGTCAGCCGACGGCGCGGTCTCAGCCGTGCTTGGCGCGGGACGCGGTGCGGCTGCGCTCCTTCTGGTCCAGGACGACCTTGCGGATGCGGACCGCCTCCGGGGTCACCTCGACGCACTCGTCGTCGCGGCAGAACTCCAGCGACTGCTCCAGGGAGAGCTTGCGCGGCGGGACGATCGCCTCGAAGGAGTCGGCGGAGGAGGAGCGCATGTTGGTGAGCTTCTTCTCCTTGGTGATGTTGACGTCCATGTCGTCGGAGCGCGAGTTCTCGCCGACGATCATGCCCTCGTACACCTCGGTGCCCGGGTCGGTGAACAGCACGCCGCGCTCCTGGAGGTTCGTCATCGCGAAGGCGGTGACGGCACCGGCGCGGTCGGCGACCAGCGAACCGTTGTTACGGGTCTGCAGGGTGCCGAACCACGGCTCGTGGCCCTCGTGGATGGAGTGGGCGATGCCCGTGCCGCGGGTCTGGGTCAGGAACTCGGTCCGGAAGCCGATCAGACCGCGGGACGGCACGACGAACTCCATGCGGACCCAGCCGGAGCCGTGGTTGGACATGTTGTCCATGCGGCCCTTGCGGACACCCATCAGCTGGGTGACGGCGCCCATGTGCTCCTCGGGCACGTCGATCGTCATACGCTCGACCGGCTCGTAGGTCTTGCCGTCGATCTCCTTGGTGACGACCTGCGGCTTGCCGATGGTCATCTCGAAGCCCTCGCGGCGCATCTGCTCGACCAGGATGGCCAGCGCCAGCTCACCGCGGCCCTGCACCTCCCAGGCGTCGGGGCGCTCGGTGTCCAGGACGCGCAGCGAGACGTTACCGATCAGCTCGCGGTCCAGACGGTCCTTGACCTGGCGGGCGGTGACCTTGCGGTCCTTGACCGCGGCCTTGGCGTCCGCGCCCTTGCCCGTGCCACCACGGCCGACCAGCGGCGAGGTGTTCGTGCCGATGGTCATGGAGATCGCGGGCTCGTCGACCGTGATCAGCGGCAGGGCGACCGGGTTCTCCGGGTCGGCCAGGGTCTCACCGATCATGATGTCGGGGATACCGGCGACGGCGCAGATGTCGCCCGGGCCGGCCTTCTCGGCGGGCTTGCGGGTGAGCGCCTCGGTCATCATCAGCTCGGTGATGCGGACGTTCTGCATCGAGCCGTCGCGCTTGATCCACGCGAC
>NZ_JBFAPH010000329.1:0-7013 GCF_040675635.1 Streptomyces sp. NPDC049577 | reverse complement strand
CGGTGCTTTTCAGCTACGAGCGGGTGAACCACCGCTGGTCCGGGTGGAAATGGCAGTCCCACAGGACCAGCGGGGTCCCGTTGGCGGTACTGCCGTTGTTGGCCAGCCCCACACACTTGTTCTGACCGGCCGCGGAGACGAGGGCGAAGGTGCCGTCGCCGAGATCCTGCATCCGCCACCACTGGTCGGGGTGGAGGTGGCAGTCCCACAGCACCAGACGCGTCCCGTTTCTGTCACTGACGTTGTCCGCCAGCCCTATGCACTTGCCCTGCGGATAGCCGGAGGCGTATCCGCGCAGGGAGACGCCGTCGTCGCCTCTGTACCACCACTGGTCGGGGTGCAGATGGCAGTCCCACAGGACGAGGATCGTCCTGTTGGCGGTACTGCCGTTGTCGGCCAGGCCGACACACTTGTTCCCGCTGGGGTCGGCGGCGCTGCGCAGGCTGAAGATACCGCCGGCTTGCGAAGGCACTGCCGTAGCCGTTGCCGCTGTCCCGGTCAGGGCGAGTGCGGCGCTCGCGACCGTCGCGCTCACGATCCCCAGCCGACGCTTCAGGCGAGATGTCATGCGGAGTACCTCCCGACGGTGGCCCCTGTCAGACGTCGCTCAAGGTTGGCCGCCGCGATCGGGCGTCATACATCCTGGAACCGGACATGTACGGGCCGGGCTCGGGCGTGACGGCTGCCGATCTCAAGGGCACTCGGAGGACGTGACACCCCGACTGATGCCGTCGACGTGCCCGAGGACACGGTCGCGCAGGTCCAGGACCGGGAGCGAGAGGAACCGCCCAGTCGCCGCGGCAGCGTCCGCGTAGAGCCCGGCCGTGGCACGCAAGGCGCGCACGATGTCGGCGGCGTCGTAGCGGGCGAACGTATCGGGAATCCGGTCGCGGTAATCGTCGCCGAGCCACTCGGCGAGGTGGTGCCCGCCGTACCAGGTGTCCGTACGCCCACCGGAACGGGCGCCCGCGTACCACTCCAGCATGGTCAGCAGCAGCTCCCGCATCTCGGCCAGCCGACTCGCCGCGGGCCACAGGTCACCGCGGGCGGCGTAGACGGGTACCTGAGTGGCCTCGAACCAGAACTCCCGCTGGTTCTCCTCGAACTCGCGGGAGCCCGGCGCCGTCCAGGCGGGCGGTGCGGGGTGGGAGGGCGACAGCCCCTCGGTGACACCGGTGCGGTCGAGGTGGACGACGTACCCGCGTCCGTAGAGGTCGTCCAGTCCGTCGCGCTTCATGGCCTCCAGCCGCTCGGGCCCGGCGAGGGTGAAGTCCACCTTGCGGCCTTCGGCGAAGACGACGAGACAGGTCGGCCAGTCGGGCTCGTCCTCGCCCTCGTTCGCGAGGTGGACGCTGAGCAGGGTCGGGGCGATCTCCTCCTGCCAGGTGTCGCTACCGGCGAGCCCCACGGCCCCCGGGCCGATCAGCTCGATGTCGAGGTCGGACCATTCGTCCACGCGCAGGCCCCGGGCGCGCGACCCGGTCTGGACGACTGCGTCGATGCCGGGTTGCCGGGAGGCGAAGTCGAGTACGGCGCGGAGCAGTTTGTCGGGATCTTCCATGGCCGTCACGTTACATATGGTGCGGCGTCCAGTGCTTGCCGCAGATCGCCGGCGGAGGTGAGCGCGGGGCCGGTCTCCTGAACGACCCACGCCCGCTCCCCCAGGTACTTGCCGGGCGGCGGCACGAAGAGCTCGGCGCCGGCGGGGTAGACGTGGACCCCGGGCGCTCCGGTGAGCCGGTACCCGGTCCCCAGGGGCACCGGCCACCACATGGCGCGTTCCGCACCGCCCATCAGGTACGGCCCGATGTGCCGGCCGCGGGCCTTGAGCTCGCAGATCGCGGCGGTGGCGAGGGGGAAGTCGATCCGGGCCAGGTCCCATTGACGCCCGATGACAAGCGGTGCGGTGCGGCCGCCGGCCCAGAGCTCGGCGGCGACGGCGGGGTCGGCTGCGGCTTTGAGCAGCCAGGCGGGGTGGGACGTCTTGCTTCTCATGCGTCCAAGGACACCGCTGGTCACATGCCGAGGACCAGGCCGGATGAGCGGTCGCTCCACCGGACATCAAAGAGGACATTTCACGGCTGCCGGACCGACCGACGTACTACGTTGAAGGCACAGCACTCGCGGAGGTGACCGTGCCGGGTGAGCCGGGGAACCCGAGGTTCGTGCGGGCTCGCATCGAGGAGGGCCTACATACTCAAGAAGAGTTCGTCGAAGCGTTCGATGGCGCGGCTCGTACGCTCGGGTTCAAGGTCACGATCTCGGTCCACCAGGTACGCCGCTGGGAGTCCAAGCGACCGGGTTGGCCTCATCCCGCGGCCCGGGCCGTCCTCCAGAACCTGCTACGGCGACCGCCTGAAGAACTCGGATTCAGCAGACCGTCTCGGCCCAGGGTGTCGCACGATAGTCCCCTGAAGAGGCGCGACTTCGTGACGTACTCCCTGACGGCGGTCACAGCCGCTGGGGCACCGGCCCTTACGGAGGACATCTTCGCGCAGGCTTCGGTCGACCCGCTGGATCAACTGCGAGATGTCCTCGCCGGAACAGTCGTCCGCACAACAAAACCCAGTGACCCCCGCGTGTTGGCGCGAGCCGCGGTCACGGCCAAGAGGCGGATCCAGCGCTGCGACTACACGCAGTTGGCAAGCCACCTCCCGGGCCTTCTCGCCGACTTGACCCCGGGCCACAGGTCTGAATCCGATCAACAGCGCGTCGACCGAGTCGCAGTGGACGCGTACCACGTGGCGGCATCCCTGTTCCTGAAGAACGGTGATCCGCCCTCGGCGTGGGTGGCGGCCGAACGGTCCATGGCGGCGGCTCGCCGGGTCGGCGATCCGGCGGCGATCGCTACGGCATCACGCATTCTCACCCATGCGGTGACGGCGGTGGGGCACCACCGCCAGAGCCTCGGAGTAGCCATTCGTGGAGCGGACGAAATCTCGGGTGCGGTGACCAGATCGCAGCCGGACAGGGTCGCGGTCTTCGGTGCTTTGCTGCTGCGGGGAGCGTGGGCCGCCTCGGCGGCAGATGACCGGGATACGGCATCGACGCTCCTTGATGAGGCCGAGCGCGCCGCCGCTTTGATGAAGGAATCCAATCGCTGTTGGACCGCGTTCGGCCCGAACAACGTCCTCCTTCACCGGGTGACGATCGCACTGACGCTGGGCGACGCCGGTAAGGCACTTGTTGAGGCGCGAAAGGTTGATGTGAAGACCTTGGCAGTGGCTGAGCGGCGTGCCGTCTTCTGGACAGATGTCGCTCACGCCCTTCACGCATGTGGAAGGTCCCAAAAGGCGACGGCCGCCCTGCTGGCGGCCGAGCGGGAGGCGCCGCAGGAGGTACGGTCTCGTCCGGTAGTCCGGAAACTGATCGGGGAATTGCTGATGCGCGACCAGGGCGGACAAGTGGCGTTGCTGCGCTCGCTGGCGTCGCGAGCAGGAGTCGCGGTATGACCAAGCGCAAGGTGCTCTATCACATCGTCTGCGCGGCAGGTCCCGCCTCCGATGCGGTCCGGTTGGTCACGGCGGCGAAGGAGCGCGGCTGGGACGCCTGCGTCATCGCCACTCCCGCTGCCATGGACGGCGACTTCATCGACGTCCCGGCCTTGGAAGCCGCTTCTGGACGCCCGGTACGGAGCGGCTGGCGCCGGGCCGGAGAGGAGAAGCGGAACCCTCCCGCCGACGCGGTCATCGTCGCGCCGATGACCATGAACACGGCCAACAAGTGGGCGGCCGGCATCGCGGACACGTACGCACTCGGCGTCGTGGCCGAAGCCGTTGGGCTCGGTATTCCCGTGGTGGCACTCCCCTTCTGGTCCACGGCCCTCGACTCCCATCCGGCGACACGGCGCTCGGTGGAAGTGCTGCGCCGTACGGGAATCCGGGTGCTCTATGGGGAGGGCGAATGGACACCCCACCGCCCGGGCACGGGAGGACAGCAACTGACGCTATATCCCTGGCATGCGGCCCTCCACTTGGCAGAAAGCACCAAGGCACCTCAGGATCGATAGGCCACAACCACATGATCGAGTTCTGATCACTCGGCTCATTGAATTACTGACGTTGCCCAAACTGCGACCTCGTCGGCCGACATACTCAGCTTCCGACCGTTTCCGAAAGCGCACCAGCGCCCGTCCCACCGCACCATCCACTTCTCGTTCCGGTGGTTCCACAACTCAAGATAGGCATCCCCTACGCCCTCAAGAAGCCGCAACTCATGCAACAGGCAGTCCGGCGAGACGAAGGTCGGTAGTGCACCGACCGTTCCTGCGCCAGTTTGCGGGTTGTCGAAGCGCACCAGCACATACGGACTTGGTTTACGGTTCAAATCTGAGGTCTTGAGCATACGGCTAAATCGCTCGGCAGCTTGATCCGCCGACTCGACACCGGAGATCTCGGACGAATAGCCAGGAAAGATGCCGAAAACAACCCTGTTGAGGTCCGGATCCCCCGGGAAGATTCGATGGGCCTCCGGCCTGATCCGGCCGACGACATCAAATTCGCGTCCAGGCCAGGAGAAGCCCGGCAGAGCAATCAATGGCTCAGGCCGCCCAATCGCTTCGTCTTCTCGTTCACGTACGAACTCAAGGACAGCGCGGCACAGTTCCGCATCGTACGAGTCCTTGGCGTTCAATCTGAACACATGCCGGCGGTCGGCACTCAATGCCGCCAACAACACGAACCCTGGGGCGGGAGACCACTTCCAGGCATCCGAAACGCCTGAGAGTGGCTCCACATTGGGAAGCGCAGACAATTTCGCGGCGATATCCATCGTCAGGCTTCCCTGCTTCTAGCTAGCGGTCGCAATTTGACGTGTCCTGACAATACCGTAGGCCATTACCGGCACAGTGGGACAAACCGGCCGATCAGGCCTCCGGTATCGTTGGAAAATCCATTACACACCCGCCTTATCACGCGACATGAGCTCGCTGCCCGGGATCCTCACCCGCTCTTCCCGCCAACCAGCCGCCCGAGTGCAGCACTCGCGAGCGCCGCGCTCGCGAGCCCCAGCGAACGTTTCACACGAGATCTCATTCGGGCCCCTTGCCCACGGTCGTCTCCCGGCGTCGCTCACGGTTGGCCGCCCCGATCCGGCGTCGTACACCCCTGGAACCGGGCATACGCACAACGACCGGCCAGAAGGAGCGACGCCGCCGAGCGGCACCTCCACAGCTCAGCGCAGATTGTCGACGGATGTGAGCGCGAAGCCCGTCTCCTGAACAACCTACGCCCGCTCCTCCTCCAGACACTTGCGACCGGTGGCCCGAAGAGCTCGTCGTGGGCAGGGTAGACGTAGACCCCGGGCGCCCCGCTCGGGACCGGGTACCGTCTCTCTCAGTCCCCGGCCGCACATGACCTTCCTGCGTACCCCCTCCGCTCCCGACGCTCCCACGGTCGTGACTCGTGCCGCGGAGATCAGGAATCTCCGGAGTCACTGTCCAGCGGGGGGGTACGGCTGGCGGAGACGCGGCTGCGTGAGCTTGCTGAAACATGTGACTTGTCCCTGTACCGGTACCGGACACTGCCGCCGTGGCGGATCATCCGCTTGGACACCACCATGTTCGTCTCCGCCTTCGATTCTGTCTGGGAAGGGCACGAGTCGGCTACGTACAAGGTGGTCGAGACTTCGCAGGGCCCGCTGTACCGAGGCTTTCGGCGCATGCTCGATGCCATGGCCGTCGAGCTGAGGTGAGGGAGAGCTGATGGTGATCGAAGCGGAACTCAAGGTACGCGTCAGCGACCCGGAGGGGGTTGTGCATCGCCTCGAACAGCTGGCCGTGGGCAGGGCCGAGGTCTATCGGGACACGTACTACGACACCCCGGAGAAGACCCTCGGGTCCGGCGACCGGGAACTACGGCTGCGCACAGTCAGAGGCGATGAGGGCGAGAGCTCGTTTCTCACGTACAAGGAACCTCGCGTGGACGACGCGTCAGGCTCCAAGCCCGAGCACGAGACACGGGTCGAGGTTCCGGACGCCGTTCATGCCATGCTCCGTGGCCTGGGGTACGTGGTGTCGATCGCCTTCGAAAAGCACTGCCGCAACTATGAGTTCGACGCCCGCGGCCGTCATATGCTCGCAACCTTGGTGGAGGTCCCGGACATCCATGGAACATTCCTTGAGGTCGAGACCCTGTCGAAGGACGACGAGGTGGACTCGGCCTTGGAGGACGTTCGGGCGGTGCTGACAGATCTCGGCTTCGCTGACGGGGACGTGACCACAGAGCTGTACACGGACGCGGTCGCCGCGCGCCGAAGGAGTTGAACGTTGCCGGGTCATCGCGTTCTGTACATCATCATCTGCGCGGCCGGACCGGCGGCCCAGGCGGTTCGACTGGTGACTGCAGCGACGGAACGCGGCTGGGACGTGTGCGTCATCGCCACTCCGGCTGCCGTGGAAGGCGACTTCATCGATGTCCCGGCGCTTGAAGCGGCTTCGGGGCGCCCGGTCCGGAGCGGCTGGCGCCGGGCAGGAGAGCAGAAGCGCAACCCTCCAGCCGATGCGGTCATCGTCGCGCCGATGACGATGAACACGGCCAACAAGTGGGCCGCCGGCATCACGGACACATACGCCCTGGGCGTCTTGGCCGAGGCCGTCGGGCTCGGGATTCCGGTGGTGGCGCTGTCGTTCTGGTCGACGGCGCTCGACGCTCACCCGGCGACGCGGCGCTCGGTGGAGGTGCTGCGGGGCACGGGGATCCGGGTGCTCTATGGGGAAGGCGAGTGGACACCCCATGCCCCGGGCACGGGCGGACTACAGATGGCGGCGTACCCGTGGCACATAGTTCTGGAGGCCGCGGAGAGCGCTCCGACACCTCATGCCTGAATCACCTGAACCTCATCCGCAGACAAATGCTCGGCAGGAGGCCAGAGCCCGTACTGAAGCGAGTCTCAGTGTTGGCTCCCGTGATGCTACCGGCCTTGCCAACCCTCGCCAACAGCGACGACCCACCTGCCTGCGCATCACCCGCCCAGAAGTTACCGTCAGACACGACAGCGGCCCCACTGGAACGTAT
>NZ_JBFAPH010000328.1:0-7051 GCF_040675635.1 Streptomyces sp. NPDC049577 | reverse complement strand
GAAAGGCATTGGCCTTCCCATGCCCGAGCTGGTGTTCTTCTCCGGAACGATGGACTGCGGAAAGAGCACCCTCGCTCTGCAGATCGAACACAACCGTTCGACCCGCGGTCTGCAAGGAATGATCTTCACCCGCAACGACCGCGCGGGGGAGGGCAAGCTCTCCTCCCGGCTGGGCCTGGTCACCGACTCGATCGAGGCGGGGGAGGGCTTCGACTTCTACGCCCACCTCGTCGCCCACCTCTCGGCGGGCGGCCGGGCCGACTACGTCATCGCCGACGAGGCCCAGTTCCTCACGGCCGAGCAGATAGACCAGCTGGCCCGGATCGTCGACGACCTCGAACGCGACGTCTTCGCGTTCGGCATCACCACCGACTTCCGCACCAAGCTCTTCCCCGGCTCCCAGCGGCTGGTCGAACTGGCCGACCGGATCGAGGTGCTCCAGGTCGAGGCGCTGTGCTGGTGCGGCGCGCGGGCGACGCACAACGCCCGGACGATCGGCGGGCAGATGGTCGTCGAGGGCGAGCAGGTCGTCGTCGGGGACGTCAACCAGCCGGAGACGGTGGTCGGTTACGAGGTGCTGTGCCGCCGCCACCACCGGCGCAGGCTGACGGCGGCCGCCGCCCACGCGTCGGCGCTGTCGCCGGACGTGCTGCCGGTGGACTCCCTCTGACCGCCCCGCCGCTCTAGCGGGCGGTGTGCAGGAGGGTGAAGACCGCGCCCTCGGGGTCCGTGACCGTGGCCATGCGGCCGGGCCCGGCGGCCGCTCCCACGGCGCCCGGGTCGCCCAGCGCGTCGTGCGGCTCGCTCAGCACCCGCCCGCCCAGCTCGACGGCCCTGCGGGCCGCTGCGTCGACGTCCGCCACCTCGAAGTACGTCATCCAGTGCGGATGCCGCAGGCCGGCCCCCACGCCCCGGACGGCGGCGACCGGACGGCCGTCCAGATGCAGGACCAGCGTGTCGGACTCCACCGAGCCGGCCGGCTTGACGTCGTACCCGAAGAGCGCGCGGTAGAACTTCACCACCATGGCGGCGTCATGGGTCACCAGCTCGTGCCAGACGGGGGTGCCGGGCACGCCCACCAGCTGGGGGCCCACCAGTTCCTGTCCCTGCCAGACGCCGAACGGCGCGCCCGCCGGGTCGGAAGCCAGTACGAGCCGCCCCGCGTCCTCCGCGGCGAGCGGGCCCACGCCCACCGTGCCGCCGGAGCAGCGAATCCATTCCGCGGCAACATCCGCGTCCTCGCTCGCCAGATAGGTGGTCCAGGCGTTGGCGAGTTGACGACCGCGCGGGAGTTCGCCGATTCCGGCCACGTCCCGCCCGTCGAGCGTCGCCCGTACGTACGGGCCCAGTTGGCGCGGTCCGGGGCTGTAGTAGGACCAGCCGAACAGCCCGCCGTAGAACTCCTTCGTCGCCTCCAGGTCGCGTACCAGGAGGCTGGTCCAGCAGGGCGTGCCTGGGGTGGGCCGAGTCTCCCCCTGACTGAGCTCGGAGGAACCCCATACCTCGGTCATCGATCAACTCTCCTCAGGACCATCGTGGCGGCCGCGCGTCGCACGCCGGTCCGCGGCGCGCGGGGTGGTACGGGACGGTGCCAGACCAGATGGTTGCACCACCTGTGGCGACTCGCTCCCCGGCCGCGCCGCGATGTACGGGTTGCCGCAGGAGATTGCCCGATTTCGCGTTTCGCTTCCGTTTCCACGCCATTGCCGTCCAGTATCGATCAGCTGTGCGTCGTCTGACCAGAGGGCCTTTCGGCGCATGTCATCTACGACAGGATGGGGGCATGGACCCCATCATCAGTGCAACGGAGTGGGAGAAGGAGTCGGCCGCGGAGCGGCCGCCGACCCTGCTGGACATCCGCTACCAGCTCGGCGGGCCGCCCGGGCGCCCCGCCTACGAGGCCGGGCACCTGCCCGGAGCGGTGTACGTCGACCTGGACGCGGAGCTCGCGGGCGCGCCGGGGGAGAGGGGCCGTCACCCGCTGCCGGACCTCGGCGTGTTCGGCGCGGCGATGCGGCGCGCGGGGGTGCGCCGGGACCGGCCGGTGGTCGTGTACGACGGCGGGCTCGGCTGGGCCGCGGCCCGCGCGTGGTGGCTGCTGCGGTGGTCCGGTCACCCGGATGTACGCGTCCTGGACGGCGGCCTCGCCGCCTGGACGGCGTCGGGCGGCCGGCTGACGACCGATGTCCCGGCCGTCGACGAGGGCGATTTCGAGCCGGCCCCCGGTGCGGGGGCGCTGCCGCTCCTCGACGCGGACGGCGCGGCCGCGCTGGCCCGGCAGGGTCTGCTGCTGGACGCGCGGGCGGGGGAGCGTTACCGCGGCGAAGTGGAGCCGATCGACCGCGTCGCCGGCCACATCCCGGGCGCCGTCTCCGCGCCCACGAGTGAGAACGTCACCGAGACCGGCCACCTCCTGCCAGCCGATGCCCTCACCGCCCGCTTCAGGGCCCTCGGCGCGTCGCCGGACACCCCGGTGGGCGTCTACTGCGGCTCGGGCGTATCGGCCGCCCAGCAGGTCCTGGCCCTTGCCGTGGCCGGCATCCCGGCGGCGCTCTACGTGGGCTCCTGGAGCGAATGGTCCTCCGACCCGAGCCGCGAGGTGGCCACGGGCCCCGAACCGGGCTGAGCACCCCCGCCATGCCGGCCTGGGGCCGGTGGTGACCGCCGGGCTGCGGTGTCGTGGTCGCTCGCCGTCGCGGCGGGGGCGGAGGCTGTGGTTTTCGGCTTCGCCGGCGCACGGGGTTGCGCCCGGATCCCGCCGCAGCGGTGGGGAGCCGGACGGCGCAGCCCGGCGGTGCCGTGCCGGCCTGGGGCCGGTGGTGACCGCCGGGCTGCGGTGCCGTGGTCGCTCGCCGTCGCGGCGGCCGCAGTCGGTGGGGGCCCTCTCGGTTCAGCGGGACCCGACGGGGGTCACTCCGGCTTTTTGCGGCGGGTGCCGAAGACGATTTCGTCCCAGCTGGGGACCGCCGCTCGGCGGCCCGGGCGGACGCCGTCCGCTTCGGCCTGGCGGTCCGTGGTGCCGATGAGGCGATCGCGGTGGCCCGCCACCGTGCGCGGCATCAGGACGTCCGCGTAGGCCGCTCCCGCGCTCGCCGCGGGAGCGGGCGGCTCGACGGCCTCCGGCTCCTCGGAGGGCGCCTCCGGCGGCATCGGCGGCACCGGCGGCGTCGACACCGTGTCGGGCACGACCATGTCGCCGCGGAAGCTCGGCACCGCCTCCAGCAGGCTCGTCAGGGAGTCCCGCTCCTTGCCGCCCTCGGTCTCCTCCCCGGAGGGTTCCGGCTTGTCCGCCGGCCGCTCCCGCGGCAGGCGGGCGATGCGCGGGACGAAGGGGAAGCTCGGCTCGGGCGTGTCCTCGGTCTCGCCGATGAGGGCGCGGGCCTCGTCGTCCAGCGCCTGAACGATCCGGCGCGGCGGGTCGTACGTCCAGCTCGCGGCGCGCGGCTCACCGGCCGCCCGGTAGACGAGCAGGACCTCCCAGGTGCCGTCGTCGCGGCGCCAGGAGTCCCACTGGGCGGTGTCCTTGTCGGCGCCGCGCAGCATGAGCCGCTCGGCGACGGCCTCGCCGAGCGCCGGGCCCGTGGACTCGCCGGGGCGGCGCACCGGCGTCTTGCGGGCGCGCTCGGCCATGAAGGCGCGCTCGGCCAGCACGGGGCCCTCGAAGCGCCGGACCCGCTCGACGGGGATGCCGGCGAGCTGCGCGACCTCCTCCGCGGAGGCGCCGGCCCTGATACGCGCCTGGATGTCGCGCGGCCGGAGGTGGCTCTCCACCTCGATCTCGATCTGCCCGAGGCGTGCGCGGTCGTTGCGCACGGCGGCGCGGAGCCGCTCGTCGATGGGAAGCGTGTACTCCGTGCTGTCCGCAGCCTTGAGCACCAGACGTGTGCCGTCGTTGGAGACTGCCACGACACGCAGTTCGGGCATGGGGACCTCCCGGGTGGTGCCTGCCGACGTCACCTGCGTCGCTGCTTCCGCTAGTCGAGTGTGGCCTGCCCGGGTAGCAGCCTGCCACAACCTTGCCGAGTTGACGGGGCGAGAGCCGCCCGGGCCCCCTCCCGTTGGATCCGGGCAGCCGGACGGGATATTGGGGCCAGGGCTCGTCACAGTACTCCATTCGGGCCACTGGGGGTGGATCGGCACGCCAGCGAAGTTCACCTGCGACAAGGGAGTTGAATGCGCCCCTTGTGCCCTGAGGCCTTCCCGTGGGTGGCGTGGTTCACACAATCGCCCGATTCGGAACTGTTCGTTAGGCTCGAATGTCTCTTCCTGCTGCAAGTGCGAATGAATGGGCTGGCAAGGGCTGGAGATGGACGAGAAACCCGAAAGTGAGGCAAAAGCCAAGGACAGGCGCCTGGACCTGAGCGTCGCACAGGTTTCCGGAAGCGCCCTGGCCGCGGTGATCGCAGCCCTGCTGGCGGGCAAACTCGGTGTATACGGCACCGTGATCGGTGCCGGAGTGGTCAGCGTGGTGGCCACCACGGGTGGAACGGTTTTCCAGCACCTGTTCAAACGTACGGGTGAACAGGTTCGCGAAGTCACGACGCAGGCGGCGCGGCCGGGGATGCGGCGGGTGTCCGTCCGCGATGCGGGCCGGGCGGTGGGCCGCGACGGTCGCGACGGCCCTGACCTCGGCCGTTCGCGGGACCGTACGGACCGAACGCGGCTTCTCGGGCAGATCGGAGCGACCCGGGCACTGCCGCAGGGCGATGACACCACGCACCTCGCGCCCCAGGCGTCACAGCAGCCGCATAACCCGGCGCGAAAAACAGCGCACGCCGGTGCGTACACCGGCGCGCATCACTCTTCGTGCAACAGCAACTACGCAGAGGTGTTTTCCGGGGGCTCCGGCGAGTACACGGAGGCCACGACGCACGGCACCCGGCTGCGCGGCTGGAAGCGCTCACTCCTCGCCGCCGGGGCGGTCTTCGTGCTGGCGATGGGCACGGTGACCGTCGTCGAACTGGCCTCGGGCTCCAGCGCGGACGGCAGCAAGGGCGGGACCACGGTCACCCGCTTCTTCCACCAGGACGAACCGGAGAAGCAGCGGGACGACACGCCCTCACGCACCCCCGGACAGGACTCGTCGCCGGGCGACGGCGAGGAGCGCGGCGGCGACGGCACGACGCCGTCCCCCGGCCACAGCGCCGAGGACGGCGGCGGCACGGGCGGACGGACGCCCAGCCCGGGGCCGACCCCCTCCGGCGGCACCCAGCCCTCGCCGGACGCGACCCCCTCTCCCGGCCGGTCGCCCGACGCGGGCAAGGGCGGTGGCACGGACGACGGCAAGGGCGGCGGCACGACGACCGGCAGCGGGACCGGCGGGAAGGCGAGCCCGCCGCCGACCCCCGGTCAGAACGCCGCCGCCGGCACGGGCAGCGGCGCGAGCCCCGCGGCGTAGCCCGAACGGCCTCACCGGCGGCCTCAGTCGCCGAGGACGCGCCGCAGGTAGTCGTTGCCGAACAGGCGGTGCGGATCCAGCCGGTCCCGCACCGCCGTGAACTCCGCGAAGCGCGGGTAGACCTCGGCCAGATACTCCGCCTCGCGGCTGTGCAGCTTCCCCCAGTGCGGCCGCCCGCCGTGCGCGGTCATGATCTGCTCGGCGGCCGAGAAATACGCCCGGTGCGGTGTTCCCCTGTACATGTGTACGGCGATGTAGGCCGTGTCCCGGCCGGCGGCGGTGGACAGCGGGATGTCGTCGGCGGGAGCCGTCCGGACCTCCACCGGGAAGCTGACCCGCAGGCCCCGGCGCTCGACCGTCGCCCGCAGCTCCCGCAGCGCCGTCATCGCGGCCTCGCGCGGCAGCGCGTACTCCATCTCCAGGAAGCGGACCCGGCGCGGGCTGGTGAAGACCTTGTACGGCACGTCCGTGTACGTCCGGGCGGACAGCGCCCGGCCGGTGACCCGGGCGATGCCCGGGACGGCGGCGGGGACGGCGCGCCCCACCGCGCACACCGCGCCGAAGACGCCGTTGGCGAGCAACTCGTCGTCCACCCAGGCACGCGAGCGGGCCAGCGGGGCGGCCGGCCCCGCGCTGCGGTTGTTGCGCTTGGTGGCGCAGTGCTCGGTGTGCGGGAACCAGTAGAACTCGAAGTGCTCGTTCTCTGCGACCAGCTCGTCGAACGCCCCCGTCACCTCGCCGAACCGCATCGGCTCCTCGCGCGCCACGAGAAGGAACTCGGGCTCCACCGCGAACGTGACGGCGGTGATGACGCCCAGGGCGCCGAGCCCCAGCCGGGCCGCCGCGAAGACCTCCGGGTGCTCGCCGGCCGAGCAGCGGAGCACCGAGCCGTCGGCCGTCACCAGCTCCAGGCCCGCGATCTGGGCGGCGATCGCGGCGGAGTCCCGGCCGGTGCCGTGCGTTCCGGTGCTGACGGCGCCGGAGACCGTCTGCTCCATGATGTCGCCCATGTTGGTCAGCGACAGGCCGTGCGCGGACAGCGTCTCGTTCAGCGTCCGCAGCGTCGTCCCGGCGCCGACCGTCACCGTCCCCGCCTCGCGGTCGATCTCCCGGACGCCGGTGAGCCGGTCCGGGCGTATCAGCAGTCCGTCGGTGGCGGCCGCGGCGGTGAACGAGTGGCCGCTGCCGACCGCCTTCACCCGCAGCCCGTCGGTGGCCGCCCGGCCGATCGCCTGGGCGACCTCGCCGGCCGAGGCCGGGGCCACCGTCCGCAGCGGCCGCGCGGTGACGTTCCCCGCCCAGTTACGCCACGCAGGGCTCGTCCGAACCGCCGTCCGTGTCGTGCGCGTCATGCGTGCCAACCCCCACCCGCTCCGGCGCCGGCTGCGGCCGGCGGTACCCGAGGAACGCGACCGCGGCCGCCAGCACCCCCGCCACGCCGGGCACCGCGTACCCCGCGCGGGCGTCCACGGCGTCCACCACCCAGCCGGCGGCCGACGACCCCAGCGCCACGCCGACCGCGAGCCCGGTGCTCGTCCAGGTCATGCCCTCGGTCAGCTGCGCGCGCGGTACGTACTGCTCGACGAGGGCCATCGTGGTCACCATCGTCGGCGCGATGGACAGGCCCGCGACAAAGAGCGCCACGGCCAGGAA
>NZ_JBFAPH010000327.1:0-7133 GCF_040675635.1 Streptomyces sp. NPDC049577 | reverse complement strand
GGGAGGCCGGGCGGACGGCGGTTCTCGGCGATCCCTCCGGCGCCCGGTTCGCCGTCCATCAGCCCGGCGACTGCGGCGCTCCGGACATCGCCACCGGCCCCGGGATGCTGTGCTGGGCCGAGCTGTACACCACCGACGCCGCCGCGGCCGGGGCCTTCTACCGTGCCGTCCTCTCCTGGGAGACCGACCGTCACCTGACCATCGGCGCCCATGTCTTCTCCCTGGTCCGGCCCCGCGGAGCCGGACCGGCGGACGCCCACTGCGCGGCGGTCGTGCAACTGCTCCCCGGGGCCGTCGAGGCCGGGGCGCGCTCCGAGTGGCACCCCTACATCGCCGTCCTCGACTGCGACGCCACCGCCGCAGCGGTCGCCGCGCACGGCGCCGGCGTCGTCGTCCCGCCGGCCGACGTGCCGGGGGTGGGGCGCGTGGCCCTGTTCACCGACCCCTTCGGTGCCACCTTCGGCGTGATCGCCGCCGGGGCCGCGCCCGACGGGACGGATGACAGCCAACGTGCTTGATGGGACGCTCGAATTGCATCCATCAGCAGTGCAACCGACGTCAGGAGAAGCCGACATGGCCCGTCTCTGGTCCTCACTCGCCGTCGCGGCCGGGCTGTTGGCGAGCCTGGTGCTCCCGGGCACGCCCCACGCCGCGGCCGCCACCCCCGCCGAGCCGGCGACCGGCGTCGGCTGCGGCACCCGCGTCGACCGGATACCCCTCGACACGCGGTACAACCCGCAGACCCACCGCTACGAGCTCGTCGACACCAGACGCGGCGGCCACCGGACGTCCGATCTGCAGGGCGGCACCTGGGGCCAGGGAACCCTCGTCACCGATGTGGACAACGTGTGGTGCGACGGCGGCCGGCAGGCGGCCGCCGTCGACGCGCACTACCTGCACGCCGTCGTCTGGGACTACTTCCTCGGCGTCCACGGACGCAAGGGCGTGCGCGACGACGGCCAGGGCGGCTGCAGCCTGGTGCACTACGGCCGTGACTCCGCCGCCGTCTTCTGGGACGGCCGCTGCCTGACCTACGGCGACGGGATGTACGGCGGGCCTTCGGTCCTCCGGATCGACACCGCGGCGCACGAGTGGGCCCACGGCGTCACGGAGGCGACCGCCGCCCTCGGCTACAGCGGCGAGTCCGGCGCCCTCAACGAGGCCACCGGCGACATCTTCGCCACCGCCGTGGAGTTCTTCGCCCGCAACCCCGCCGACCCGGGCGACTACCTGATCGGCGAGGAACCGGACATCAACGGCAACGGAACGCCCCTGCGCTACCTCGACAGACCCTCGCGCGACGGCCGTTCCAAGGACTACTGGTACCCCGGCATCGGCGGGACCGATCCGCACCTCTCCTCCGGCGTGGCCAACCACTTCTTCTATCTGCTGGCCGAGGGCAGCGGCGCCAAGATGATCGACGGGATGCGCTACGACAGCCCGACCTACGACGGAAAGCCCGTCGCCGGCATCGGCAGGACGGCCGCCGAACGGATCTGGTACCGCGCGCTCACCGCCCATATGACGCCCACCACCGACTACCGGGCCGCCCGCACCGCCACCCTGACGGCGGCGTCCGACCTGTACGGCCAGGACAGTGCCCAGTACCGCGCGGTCGACGCGGCCTGGGCCGCGGTCAACGTGCGCTGACCGGCGCCGGGAGCCCCCCACGGATGGAGCAACGCCGGGTGCCGTCCGCCGGCACCCCGGCCATAGTGGGCGTGTCCCTTACCTGCGCTGCGGAAGCACGAAGGAGGGCTCCATGCGCATACGCCGAATGGCCGGTCTGGCGGTCACACCGCTGGCACTGGCCGCACTCAGCACTCTCGGACCCGCCGCCACCCACGCCGTGGCGGCACCGGCCGACATCGACGTCGATCAATGCCTCGACGGCGGTGGCACCGTCTCGATGCAGTTCGGGAACGACCCCTCGGCGGAGGACTTCCTCAGACTGATCTGCAAGGGCGGTACCCAGGACGGGCAGATCATCAACGACGGCTGATCACCCCGGGACGGGCCCCCGCCCGTCCCGGGGCTTTTCCTCGCGTATTGACATGCACCTGCTATCTTCGCGGGCCGGTCCCGGGGCCGTTCCCGGGCCGGTCCCGGGGCGGGATCGAAGCGGTATCCGGCGGTGCGACCGTGATCGGACACCGCCCGGCACAACGAATCGCCGGAGAACCGGCGAAAGGCGCAACGAATCGACCATTCTCGCGCAACGTCGATGCCTTGTACGGGGGAGTTACCGGACCGTACCGTCAAGGCGTTTAACAAAACCACCCTCCACCGTCCGCCCGCTCGACCCGCTGAAGAGGAACGCATGACGCCGCTGCGTATCGCGCTGTACCAAGGCCCCGGCGGCGTTCCCTCCTCCACCGCGGACGCCCTCGACGCCCTGGCCGGCGCCGCCCGCCGGGCCGCCGACGCCGGCGCCCGGCTGCTGCTGACCAGCGAGCTGTACCTGACCGGCTACGCCCTCGGCCCCGCCGTCCACGACCTCGCGGAGTCCGCCGACGGGCCCGGCGCCCGTGCCGTCGCCGAGATCGCCGAGCGCCACGGCCTGGCCATCGGGTACGGCTACCCCGAGCGCGACGGCGACGCGGTCTTCAACTCCCTGCAGATCATCGGCCCCGACGGCCGCTCCCTCGCCAACTACCGCAAGACGCACCTCTTCGGCGAGTACGAGACGTCCTCCTTCCGCCCCGGCACGGACCCCCTCGTCCAGGCCGACCTCGACGGCCTCCGCCTGGGCCTGCTGATCTGCTACGACGTCGAGTTCCCGGAGGCCGTACGGGCCCACGCCCTGGCCGGAACCCAGCTGCTGCTGGTGCCCACGGCGCTGATGCGCCCGTACGAGATCGTGCCGCAGACGATCGTCCCCGCCCGGGCATGGGAGAGCCAGCTCTACATCGCCTACGCCAACCGCTGCGGTCCCGAAGGGGACTTCACCTTCGCCGGCCTCTCCTGCCTCGCTGCCCCCGACGGGACCGTACGGGCCCGGGCCGGCAGCGGCGAGGACCTTGTCGTCGCCGATGTCGACCCGGACCTGCTCGCGGCATCGCGGGCCGAGAACACCTATCTGAGCGACCGCCGCCCCGAGCTGTACACCTCGCTGCTCTGAGCCCGCTCAAGCCCCAAGCCTTCCAACACCCCTTGTCAGTAGGAGAGTCCAGCCGATGACGTCCACGGTGCCCACCGCCGTCCACGACGAGCAGCATCCCGAGATCCGGACGGCCCCGCCGATCACCATGTTCGGCCCGGACTTCCCGTTCGCCTACGACGACTACCTGGCCCACCCGGCGGGCCTCGGCCAGATACCGGCCACCGAGCACGGCACCGAGGTCGCCGTCATCGGCGGCGGTCTGTCCGGCATCATCGCCGCCTACGAGCTGATGAAGATGGGCCTCAAGCCCGTCGTCTACGAGGCGGACCAGATCGGCGGCCGGCTGCGCACCGTGGGCTTCGAGGGCTGCGACGGCGAGCTGACGGCCGAGATGGGCGCCATGCGCTTCCCGCCGTCCTCCACGGCCTTCCAGCACTACATCGACCTGGTCGGCCTGGAGACCAAGCCGTTCCCCAACCCGCTCGCCCCCGACACCCCCTCCACGGTCGTCGACCTCAAGGGCGAGTCGCACTACGCGGAGACGATCGACGACCTGCCGCAGGTCTACCGCGACGTCGCCGCCGCGTGGAACGCCTGCCTGGAGGAGGGCGCGGACTTCTCCGACATGAACCGCGCCATGCGCGAGCGCGATGTGCCGCGCATCCGCGAGATCTGGGCAAAGCTCGTCGAGAAGCTGGACAACCAGACCTTCTACGGCTTCCTGTGCGAGTCCGAGGCCTTCAAGTCCTTCCGCCACCGGGAGATCTTCGGCCAGGTCGGCTTCGGCACCGGCGGCTGGGACACCGACTTCCCCAACTCCATCCTGGAGATCCTCCGCGTCGTCTACACCGAGGCGGACGACCACCACCGCGGCATCGTCGGCGGCAGCCAGCAGCTCCCGCTGCGCCTGTGGGAGCGCGAGCCCGAGAAGATCGTCCACTGGGCGCCCGGCACCTCGCTGGCCTCCCTGCACGGCGGCGCGCCGCGCCCGGCCGTCACCCGGCTGCACCGCACGGCGGGCAACCGCATCACCGTCACCGACGCGAACGGCGACATCCGCACCTACCAGGCGGCGATCTTCACCGCCCAGTCCTGGATGCTGCTGTCGAAGATCGAGTGCGACGACTCGCTCTTCCCCATCGACCACTGGACGGCGATGGAGCGGACCCACTACATGGAGTCCTCCAAGCTCTTCGTGCCCGTGGACCGGCCGTTCTGGCTCGACAAGGACGAGGAGACCGGCCGGGACGTCATGTCGATGACGCTCACCGACCGGATGACGCGCGGCACCTACCTGCTGGACAACGGGCCGGACAAGCCCGCCGTCATCTGCCTCTCCTACACCTGGTGCGACGACAGCCTCAAGTGGCTGCCGCTGTCGGCGAACGAGCGCCTGGAGGTCATGCTCAAGTCGCTCGGCGAGATCTACCCGAAGGTCGACATCCGCAAGCACATCATCGGCAACCCGGTGACGATCTCCTGGGAGAACGAGCCCTACTTCATGGGCGCGTTCAAGGCCAACCTGCCGGGCCACTACCGCTACCAGCGGCGGCTGTTCACCCACTTCATGCAGGACCGGCTGCCGGAGGACAAGCGCGGCATCTTCCTCGCGGGCGACGACATCTCCTGGACGGCCGGCTGGGCGGAGGGCGCGGTGCAGACGGCGCTGAACGCCGTCTGGGGCGTCATGCACCAGTTCGGCGGCGGGACCGACCCGGTCAACCCCGGCCCGGGCGACGTCTACGACGAGATCGCCCCGGTCGAGCTGCCGGAGGACTGAGCCCGGCCGAACCGGCCACCACCGGGCCGGGCGGCGGCGGACCGCGCTGCGGTTCACCGCCGCTCAGCCCAGGGGGGTGAGGAGGCACCGGCCGACCATGCCGACGCTCGCGTCGAGCCGGTCGGTGAGCTCCTCGGACAGTTCGGGCAGCGTGCGCACGGCCCACAAGGCGCGGAACGAGGCCCAGGCGGCGTTCCGCGCGGCTTCCAGGGTCCAGGAGCCGACCAGATGGGTCAGCGGATCGGCCACGTCCAGCACATCCGGGCCGGGCATGAGCTCCTCCCGGATCCGCTCCTCCATCGCGACGAGCATCCGGCCGATGCGGTGGAAGTCCCCCTCCATCGCGGACGGTTCTAGGCCGCGCGACCGGCAGGTGTCGACCAGCGCGACGGCGAGGTCGTGGCCGATGTGCGCATTGATGCCGGCCAGCGCGAACTGCAGCGGCTTGACAGCCGGATGGCCGCGCAGCTGGAACAGCGGCCGCCAGCAGGCGGGCGGTCGTCCGCCCGATCTCGCCAGGTCCACCGCGGCCAGATAGCGCCCGGCGAAGCGCACGTCCAGCTCGGCCGCCGCCGCCCGGTCGGTGAAACAGCCGGCCGCCACCCGCCGGTTCACCTCCTCGGTGACCGACAGATAGACCCGGTTGAAGACGGCCACGCCGTCCCTCGCCGGCCATGCGGCCTCCAGCGCCCGCATGCGCTCCAGCACACCGTCGATCCCACCCCGGACCCCGGCCCGCGCCGGCGTCCGCACCCCCGTCGTCGTCATACGCACAGCGTGACATTGAACACGGAGAGTAGCCAGGGTTGGGGGAACGGTGCACCGGATCGGGTGACGGCGGGCTCGGTTTGTCCGCCGCGGAAACGATCGACTATGAATCGCCTTGGCCGCCGCCGCACCGTGCGGGGCGTCGCGAAGGGAAGTGATCATGCCGGGCTTCGGGTGGAAGCTGCACGGGGATGGCAAGCACCTGAAGCCGGGGGAGGTGGTCCGGCCGGGAGAGCGGCTTTCCTGGGGGCGTACCGCGGGGCTGGGCGCGCAGCACGTGGTCTCGATGATCGGGGCGTGTTTCGTCGCGCCCATCCTCATGGGTCTGGACCCCAACCTCGCGCTGATGGCCTCCGGCGTCGCGACGATCCTCTTCCTGGTCATGACGCGCGGCCGTATCCCCAGCTATCTGGGGTCGTCGCTCTCCTTCGTGGGGGTGTCGGCCGTCATCTCGAGTCAGGGCGGTGACGCCGGCACCCTGACCGGGGCCCTGCTGATCGTCGGCGCGGTCCTGGCGGCGTGTGGCGTCGTCATCCAGGTGCTGGGCGCGCGGGTGATCCACGCCGTGCTGCCGCCGGCGGTCACGGGTGCCGTGGTCATGCTCATCGGCTTCAACCTGGCCCCGGTGACCGCGAAGACGTACTGGCCGCAGGACCAGTGGACGGCGCTGGCCACGATGCTCTTCACCGGGCTCGCCCTGGTGGTGCTGCGGGGATTCTGGTCGCGGATCGCGATCTTCCTCGGCCTGCTCTTCGGTTACGTACTGTCCTGGGTGCTCGATCTCACCGCCGGAAGGATCCACTCGGCGGACGGCTCCGGCAAGGTGACGGACCACTGGCGGATCGACTTCTCCGGCGTCGCCAAGGCCGACTGGATCGGTCTGCCCGCGTTCCACGCGCCGAGCTTCTCGGCCTCCGCGATCCTCGTCGCCCTTCCGGTGCTGGTGGCCCTCATCGCCGAGAACGCCGGCCACGTCAAGGCGGTCGGCGAGATGACGGGGGACCCGCTGGACGACGAGATGGGCATGGCCATCATCGCCGACGGCACCGCGACCGTGCTGTCGACGGCGGTGGGCGGTCCCGCGACGACGACCTACGCCGAGAACATCGGCGTCATGGCGGCCACCCGGGTCTACTCGACCGCCGCCTACTGGGCGGCGGCCGGCTTCGCGCTCCTCTTCGGGCTGTGCCCGAAGATCGGCGCCGTGGTCGCGGCCATCCCGGGGGGTGTGCTGGGCGGCATCACCGTCATCCTGTACGGCATGATCGGCCTGCTCGGTGCGCAGATCTGGGTCCGCAACAAGGTGGACTTCGCCCAGCCCCTCAACCTCGTGCCGGTCGCGGCGGGCGTCATCGTGGGCATCGGTGGCGTCAGCCTGAAGGTCAGCAGCAACTTCGAGCTGAGCGGCATCGCACTGGGCACGCTCATCGTGCTCACCGGCTATCACTCGCTGCGCTGGCTGTCCCGGGCCGCCGGGCGGCA
>NZ_JBFAPH010000326.1:0-7149 GCF_040675635.1 Streptomyces sp. NPDC049577 | reverse complement strand
CCACCTTCGAGGCCTCGCGCCCGGCCGTCGGCGCCCAGGCCGTCGGCATCGCCCGCGCCGCCTACGAGACGGCCCTCGACTACGCCTGCACCCGGGTGCAGTTCGGCCGGCCGATCATCGACAACCAGGGCATCGCCTTCCAGCTCGCCGACATGCGCACCCGCATCGACGCCGCCCGGCTGCTCGTCTGGCGCGCCTCCTGGATGGCCGCCACGGGCAAGCCGTTCACCTCGGCCGAGGGCTCGATGTCCAAGCTCTTCGCGGGCGAGACGGCCAAGGAGGTCACGGCCCGGGCGATGCAGATCCTCGGCGGCAACGGCTACACCCGGGACTACCCGGTGGAGCGCATGCACCGGGACGCCGCGATCTACACCATCTTCGAGGGGACGAGCGAGATCCAGCGACTGGTCATCGCCCGGACGCTGTCGGGGGCGGCCATCCGATAGCCGCCGAGCTCGTCGACACCGGCGCGACCACCGGAGAACGCCGCTCCCGAGCCCCTCGAGTCCGCCCTGGACTCCGGCTTTGGCTTGATCACGCCACGGGTGTCGACTTCGCCGACCCGCTGTGCTGTGGTGCGGGGACGTACGTCCTCCCACCCCCCTGGAAAGGTCAGGTAGACACAGCGTGTTAGCCAATCAGCACCTCTCGCGCCGCAGGCTCCTCGGCATGGCGGCCCTCGGCGCCGCTGCCGCCACCGGGGCGACCACGATCGCCGCCGCCCCCCGGGCGGCGGCCGCCGGTCCCGTGCCGGACGGCTCGTTCGTCCCCGCCGTGGTGATCGGTACGGGCTACGGCGCCGCCGTCGCGGCGCTGCGGCTGGGCGAGGCCGGCGTGTCGACGCTGATGCTGGAGATGGGGCAGCTGTGGGACCGGCCCGGCCCCGACGGCAACGTCTTCTGCGGGATGCTCAACCCCGACAGACGCTCCAGCTGGTTCAAGAGCCGCACCGAGGCGCCGCTGGGCTCCTTCCTCTGGCTCGACGTCGTCAACCGCGACATCGAGCCCTACGCGGGCGTGCTCGACCGGGTCGCCTTCGACCAGATGGCCGTGTACGTCGGGCGTGGCGTCGGCGGCGGCTCGCTGGTCAACGGCGGCATGGCGGTCCAGCCGAAGCGGGCGTACTTCGAGGAGGTGCTGCCGCGGGTCGACGCGGGGGAGATGTACGCCACGTACTTCCCGCGCGCCAACGCCATGCTCGGCGTCAACCACATCCCGGCGGACTGGTTCGAGGAGACCGAGTGGTACCGGTTCGCCCGGGTCTCCCGCGAGGCGGCCCGGAGGGCGGGCCTGGCCACCACCTTCGTGCCCAACGTCTACGACTTCGGCCACATGCGGCGCGAGGCCGACGGGACGGCGCCGAAGTCCGCGCTCGCCACCGAGGTCATCTACGGCAACAACCACGGCAAGCGCAGCCTCGACCAGACCTATCTGGCCGCGGCCCTGGGCACCGGCAGGGTCACCATCGAGTCGCTCCACGAGGTGAAGGCGATCCACCGCGCGCCCGACGGGACGTACACGCTCACCGTCGCGCAGCACGACGCGAGCGGCCGGCGGCTCGCGGGCAAGGAGATCTCCTGCCGGTACCTCTTCCTCGGCGCCGGCAGCCTCGGCTCGACCGAACTGCTGCTGCGTGCCCGGGAGACCGGCGCCCTGCCCGACCTGAGCCCCGAGATCGGCGCGGGGTGGGGCCCGAACGGCAACATCATGACCGCCCGGGCCAACCACCTGTGGGACACCACCGGCGCCCACCAGTCCTCGATCCCGGCCATGGGCATCGACGACTGGGACAACCCGGACGCGCCGGTCTTCGCCGAGATCGCCCCGCTGCCGGCCGGCATCGAGACCTGGGCCAGCCTCTATCTCGCCATCACCAGGAATCCCGAGCGCGGCACCTTCCACTACGACCGGGCCACCGACCGGATGGGCCTGCGCTGGACCCGGGACCAGAACGGACCGGCGGTCGACGCGGCCAGATCGCTGTTCGACCGCGTCAACCGGGCGAACGCGACGGTGTACCGGTACGACCTCTTCGGCGCCGGACTGCGGAACTTCGCCGACGACTTCTGCTACCACCCGCTGGGCGGCTGCGTCCTGGGCCGGGCCACCGACGACTACGGCCGGGTCACCGGATACCGGAACCTGTACGTCGCCGACGGTTCGCTGATCCCGGGCTCCATCGGGGTCAACCCCTTCGTCACCATCACGGCACTGGCCGAGCGGAACGTCGAGCGCGTCATCGCGCAGGACGTCACCGCCTGACCGGACCCCGGACCCCCGCGGCGGGCAGGTCTTCCCTAGGAGGCCTGCGTGTCGCGCTGGGGCTTCCCGTCGTGCGAGACCCAGCCGGCGAACGCCGACGAGCCCCGGCCCTTGGCCCGGCTGCTGCTGAGGTTGCCGTCCATGCCCAGCACGACCGCGACCGTACGCCCCTTGGCGTCCTGTGCGAGGGCGGCCGTACCGCGGTGCGGCACGCCCTCCTCCTCCCAGTCGCCCGGGCGGCCGGAGCCGGCCGTCAGGCGGACGCGGCCCTTGTCGTCGCGTGCGGCGATCACGGTGGTGTTGCCGGCCTGGTCGAGGGCCACCCGGCCGTAGCCGCCGATGGCCGGGCAGTGCGTCGTCACGCGCCAACCGCCGTTGTCCGCGGGGCGGTCGGCCAGCAGCACCCGGGCGGTGTCGGGCTGGCGCAGGGCCAGGCGCATGCCGCCGCTCGGCAGGGCGGCCAGGGTCAGCTCGCAGGTGGCGGCGGGCAGCCGCGTCGGCTCGGCCGGCTGCGGCGCCGTGGCCGGGCCGTCGGACACCCAGTGGTGCACCGTCTTGACGTCGGCACCGACGACGTGCACGCGGCCCTTGCCGTCGAGCGCGGCGTCCAGGCCGTCGAGGATGCTCACCGGCTTGCCCGGGACCGGGGCGAGCCGCTCCCAGTCGGTCCAGTCCTGCCCGTCGGCGCCCCTGCGGGTGGCTATCCGGCCCTCCCAGTCGCGGACGAAGACGTGGACGGTGCCGTCCTTGCCGGCCACGGCGACCGGGTAACCGACCTCCATGGACCGCTGCGCGTCCTTCTCCGGCGACTCCAGCGACTCCCACGGACCGAACGACGGCGTCGCGCCGGTGGCCGTGGGGCCGTTCTGGAGGGCGGTGACTATCTCCCGGCGGTGCTGCTGGCCGTCCGGCGTCGGCAGCACGGTGCGCACGGTGAAGAGCTGGATCCTGCCGTCGGCGTGGCGCAGGGCCTGTATCTGCCCCTCCAGCATCGAGCCGCCCGTCGCCACGGGCGGGGACCACACGCCGCTGCCGGCCGTGGTCTCGGTCCAGCAGTACGCCTTGCCGTCGAGCAGGGCGAAGGCCGCGAGCCGCCCGTCGGGGAGCGGCTGGACCCAGCGCTGGGTACCGGTCGCCCGGGTACGGCAGTTGTTGGACCAGTGGGTGTCCTTGGAGCGGTTGCCGACCTTGCGGTCGCCGCAGCCGGCGGGGTCGCCGCAGTCCTTGCCGTCGACCCAGCCGTAGGTGTCCAGGATCTTGATCTTGTGCCGGACGGCGGAGGTCTCCAGGTTGCTGGGGAGCATGGAGACCTCGTAACCGATGTAGCTCTCCACGGCCGTGGGGCGCGCGTGCTTGCGGCCCCAGTACGCGGCCAGGGCGGCCTGCGTGAAGTAGGCCGAGGTCGTGTGGTCCTGATGGTCGTAGCTGGATATGACCCGCAGCTCCGGCGGTACGTCGTCGCCGTACTGCGGCTGGTCGGCCCGGTGCGTCGGGTTCGGGTCCAGGGTGCGCACGACCGTGGGCTGGTAGCGCTCCAGGACCGCGACGAGCGAGTCGATGACCTGCTGCCGGGAGTACTGGAAGGTCTGGCGCACGGGGCTGTGGTCCGGCACCAGGGTGGTCAGCTTCGGGGTGGCGCCCAGCCACAGGCCGCGCAGGCTGTCCTTGCGCGGGGCCTTGATGAAGCGGGCCTCCACCAGCTCCATGAAGATCAGCTGAATCTGGGGCGCGGCCTTGAGCGTGTGCAGCTCGACCTGGAAGCCGGGCAGCAGCGTCAGCGGCTCGACGGTCCACGGGCTGAGCCAGTCGCCGGTGGCCATCCGGGCGGTCGCCTCGCGGAGGCCGTTGATGCGCGCGCGCACGAACTGGGGGCGCTTCTCCGGCAGTTTCTTGTACCCGGGCGCATTGGAGAGGGCGTTCCGCCCGTCGGACTCGCCGCCGGTCATGCAGACGGTGACGGTGGGCGCGCCGCTGCGTATGGAGTGCTCCAGCTCCGGGTTCATGAAGTAGAGGGAGTCGTCCGCGTGCGCCATGACATGGACGATCACCTCGTCCGTCACGGCCTTCGCGGGCCGGGCCGGGAACTCGGCGGAGTGCTTGCCCTTGTCCTTCGAGTGCTCGGGGGCGAGCCACTGCCAGGCTCCCAGCGCGCCCGTTCCGAGGACCAGGCCTCCACCCGCCACCTGCAGCACGCGTCGACGAGGTATGTGCCCGGGCACAGGCAAGTCTCCAATCTCCTGCGCGGGGTGAGCGCGGTGGTAGCGGAACAGCGGTCGAACTACAGCAAAGTGCTCAAAACGGAACCAATCGCCCCCAGAGCAAGAGTTCGATCTTATGATTACCGCCCCGCCGTTTCCCTGCTGTTGTGTAACAGCCACGTGACAGGGACCCATAGATTGGGAGGCGATCAAGAAACACGGCGCTCGGTGTGACAGCGCGAGCACACCGTGTGACGCGATCCTCAGGCCGGCGGACGGTCGTGGAGGATCCGCTGGAAGAGGACGTGGTCCCGCCAGGCTCCGTCGATGTGCAGATAGTTCCGGGCGATGCCGATCCGCTCGAAGCCGCACTTGGCCAGTACCCGTTGCGACGCCGCGTTGGCCAGGACGGTGCCCGCCTCGATCCGGTGCAGCCCGAGCCGCTCGCCGGCCAGGGAGCACGCCGCCTCGACCGCCGCCGAGCCGAGCCCCCGGCCCGCCCGGTCCGCCGCGATCCAGTACCCGAGATTGGCGCTGCGGAAGACGCCCGCCACGATGTTGTTGAGGTTCACCAGGCCGACGATCTCGCCCCGCTCCTCGTCGGCCACGACCCACGGCATGACCCGCCCGGCCCGCTGCAGCTCCAGCAGCTCCGTCAGCCGCGCGGCCTGGCCGTCGGCCGTGAAGAACGCCTCGTTCCGCCGCGGTTCCCAGGGGCGCAGATAGTCACGGTTGCGGCGGTAGGCGTCGGCCATCGCGGCCGCGTCCTCGGCGGCCGCCGGGCGCAGTACGACGCCGGGGGCGACGGTGCGGGGATCAATGATCACCCCCCTACGGTAGGACCGCCCGGCCCTGTGCAACTGACCGGCCTGGAAAAACGTTTGCACCGGAACACTCGCAGCCTAAGGTGATCCATCATGATCGCCGCACACCACCCCGCCGCCCCGCCCCGGCCGGCCCACCGCGCCGAGCCGGAGACGGGAACGTGACCCACACGGCCACCTCCGGGGAGAAGACGACAGGCGACGGCGGCATACCCGGCCCGGCACCCGTCCCGCACGGGCGGCGCAGCCTGCGGCCGCTGGCCGGGGTGCTGGGCGCCACCGCCGTCTCCGTGACGGGCACCCGGGTCTCGGCCATCGCCCTGCCCTGGTTCGTCCTCGTCACCACCGGCAGCGCCACCCAGACCGGACTCGTGGCCTTCTGCGAGATGACGCCCTACGTCCTGGTCAAGGCCCTCACCGGCCCGCTCGTGGACCGGCTCGGCCCCCGGACCGTCTCCTGGACCACGGACGCCCTCAGCGCGACCGCCGCCGGCCTGCTGCCCCTGCTGCACTCCCTCGGCCTGCTGCCCTTCTGGCTGCTGCTCGTCCTCGTCGCGGTCGTCGGCGCCGCACGCGGCCCCGGCGACCTCGCCAAGGAGGTCATGATCCCGGAGGCGGCCGAGAGCGCCCGCGTACCGCTGGAGAGGGCCACCGGGCTCTCCGGCGTCGTCGAACGGCTCGCCTCCACACTCGGCCCCGCCCTCGGCGGTTCCCTCGTCGCCCTGACCAGTCCCCTGACGGGCGTCGTCGTCAACGCGGCGAGCTTCGCCTTCGGCTCGCTCGTCATCGCGCTCGTCCTGCCGCGCGGCATGGGACGGTCCGTCCCCGACGACCGGGCGCCGGAGGACGAGCCGGCGCCCGGCTACTGGAAGTCCCTGGGCGAGGGCTTCACCTTCCTGCGCGGCGAACCGCTCCTGCTCACCATCATCGTCATGGTCGGCATCACCAACATGCTGGAGGCCGGCTTCTCCACCGTGCTCATCCCCGTGTGGGCCAGGGAGTCCGGCGCGGGACCCGCGGCCATCGGCCTGATCAGCAGCGCCTCGGGCGTCGCCGCCGTCTGCGGCAGCCTCATCGCCGCCGCCGTCGCCCACCGGCTGCGCCGCCGACTCGTCTTCTTCACCGGCTTCCTGCTCGCCGGGGCGCCCAAGTTCATCGCCCTGGCCTCCGGGGCGCCCATGGCGGTGGTGGTGGCGGTATTCGCGGTGGGCGGCTTCGGCGGCGGGTTCCTCAACCCCATCCTCGGGGCCGTCAGTTTCGAACGCGTACCGCGGCGGCTGCTCGGCCGCGTCCGTGCCCTGGGCGACTCACTCGCCTGGGCCGGTATCCCCCTGGGCGGCCTCCTGGCCGGCGCCGCCGTGGCGTCGGCGGGCCTGGTGCCGGTGCTGCTCGTCGCAGGGGGAACGTACTTCCTCACCACCAATCTGGCCGGACTGCGCCCCGAATGGCGCGAGATGGACCGCCCGACCGCACCGCTTGCCGCGGAGGACTAGCGGTCTGTCCGGCGGACGCGACCGGGCCTGCGGCCACCGTCTCCGCCGGGCGGCCCGAGCCCTGGGCAGTGGTTTTCCGCCGCGGCGGCGATGCGCGGTCGCCGCGAGGGGGCTCGTGCCTTGTGGTCGCTCGCCGTCGCGGCGGTAGGAGAAGCGGGCGGGTCTTCGCCCGGTCTGCGGCGTGGTTGGGGCGTTCCGGGCGGGCCGAGCCCTGGGCAGTGGTTTTCCGCCGCGGCGGCGATGCGCGGTCGCCGCGAGGGGGCTCGTGCCTTGTGGTCGCTCGTCGTCGCGGCGGTGGGAGAAGCGGGCGGGTCTTCGCCCGGTCTGCGGCGTGGTTGGGGCGTTCCGGGCGGGCCGAGCCCTGGGCAGTGG
>NZ_JBFAPH010000325.1:0-7167 GCF_040675635.1 Streptomyces sp. NPDC049577 | reverse complement strand
GCGCGGGGGCCCGGCGCCTCGCGGGCTCGGTGAAGAAGGAGTCCGCCGAGCGCTCCCCGCTCTCCACGGCGCGCACGGCGGCCATCAGCGCGGCCGCGACCGGGCCGGCCGCGGCGGTTCCGTCCTCGGGGGAGGGGGTGGCGGAGGCGGCGGGGGGCTCGCCCTCGGGGCGGCCGGGCCCGGCGTGGCGGTCGCTGGTCACAGCGTGCTCCAGTCCTGATCGGGATAGCGGTGCACGGGCGCCGACACGTCGTCGAGCGCCTGGCAGATCTCGTCCGGAAGCGTAAGGGCCTCCACTGACAACGCCGCCCGCAGCTGCTGCGCCGTCCGCGCGCCGACGATCGGGGCGACGACGCCCGGCCGGTCCCGGACCCAGGCCAGGGCCACCTCCAGCGGCGTGGTGGCGAGGCCGTGGGCGGCCGTGGCGACCGCGTCGACGACCCTGCTCGCCGCGTCGTCCAGGTAGGGGGCGACGAAGGGCGCCAGGTGCTCGGACGCGCCCCGCGAGCCGGACGGCGTGGCGTGCCGGTACTTGCCGGTGAGCACGCCCCGGCCCAGCGGGGAGGACGGCAGGACGCCGATGCCCAGGTCGAGCGCGGCGGGCAGCACCTCGCGCTCGATGCCGCGCTGCAGCAGCGAGTACTCCATCTGCGTGCCGGCCAGTCTGGTCCGGGTGCCCGGCGCCGCGAGCTGCCAGGTCGCGGCCTTGGCCAGCTGCCAGCCGCAGAAGTTGGAGACGCCCGCGTAGCGGGCCCGGCCGCTGCTCACGGCGATGTCCAGGGCCTGCAACGTCTCCTCCAGCGGTGTGTGCGGGTCGAAGGCGTGGATCTGCCAGAGGTCGACGTGGTCGGTGCCCAGCCGTTCCAGGGAGGCGTCGAGCGCGGCGAGCAGATGGCCGCGCGAACCGTCGACCCGGCGGTCGGGGTCCAGGACGCTGCCGGCCTTCGTCGCGACGACCAGGTCCCGGCGCGGCACCAGATCGCCGATCAGCTGCCCGAGCAGGTACTCGGCGCAGCCGTCCGCGTAGACGTCGGCCGTGTCGACGAGCGTGCCGCCCGCCTCCCAGAAGGCTTTGAGCTGGTCCGCGGCCTCAGGTTCCCCGGTGTCCCGGCCCCAGGTGAGCGTGCCGAGCCCGAGCCGGGATACGCGCAGGCCGGTACGGCCGAGATGCCTCTGCTCCATGGGCGCTGAGGTTAGTGCTTCCCGTGAGACCGGTCGCAGGCCGGTGACGTACCGCGGGGCGGCGCGCTAGAGTCCCGGCAACGACGACGTTACTGATCAGTAAGGGGTGCCCCCGATGGCTCGGATGCGGCTCGGAATCAACCTCGGCTACTGGGGAGCCGGGATGGACGCGGACAACCTGGCGGTCGCCCGCGAGGCCGACCGCCTGGGGTACGCGGTCTGCTGGGCCGCCGAGGCGTACGGCTCCGACGCCCCCACCGTGCTGTCCTGGGTCGCGGCGCAGACCGAGCGGATCGACGTCGGCTCGGCGATCTTCCAGATCCCGGCCCGCACGCCCACCATGACGGCGATGACGGCCGCCACCCTCGACTCGCTCTCCGGCGGCCGCTTCCGGCTCGGCCTCGGCGTCTCCGGCCCGCAGGTCTCCGAGGGCTGGTACGGCGTGAAGTTCGACAAGCCGCTCGCCCGCACCCGCGAGTACGTCGAGATCATCCGCAAGGCGATGTCCCGCGAGCGCGTGGTGCACGAGGGCGACCACTGGACGCTGCCGCTGCCCGGCGGCCCCGGCAAGCCCATCAAGCTCACCGTCCACCCGGTGCGCGAGCACATCCCGCTCTACATCGCCGCGATCGGCCCGAAGAACCTGGAGCAGACCGGCGAGATCGCCGACGGCGCCCTGGTGGTCTTCTTCGCCCCCGAGCACGCCGAGGAGACCACGCTCGGCCCGATCCGCGCGGGCCGGGCGAAGGCGGGCCTGGACCTGGACGGCTTCGACCTCGTCCCGACCGTGCCGATGGCCGTGGGCGACGACGTGGACGCCCTCGCCGACCTCTTCCGCCCGTACACCGCCCTGTACGTCGGCGGCATGGGCAGCGCCAAGCAGAACTTCTACAACAAGCTCGCCCAGCGCATGGGGTACGAGAAGGCGGCGGCCGAGATCCAGGAGAAGTACCTCTCCGGCGACAAGCAGGGCGCGGCGGCGGCCGTCCCGCGCGAGCTGATCGACTCCACGAGCCTGCTGGGCCCCGTCGACCGCATCGCCGACCGGATGCGCGCCTACGCGGACGCGGGCGTGACCACCCTGTCGCTGGCCCCGGCCGGCTTCACCCTCGACGACCGCATCGCCGCCCTGCGCGCGGGCACCGAGGCCCTGGAGCGCGCCGGGCTCGCGTAACCGCCCTTCGGCCGTGGTGGGGGCTCGGGGTGTCTTCCCCGCCACGGCCGGCACCGGGCACAACGGGCCGTACGCCCCAGGGGTTACGCCCCGCCGGACGCGGCGGATGGTCACCCTCCGCCCGCCGCGGCGGCGCGGCGCGCCGGGCGGCCCGGCGTCCTCGGCGCCCGGGTCGGTCCGAGGCCGCGCGGGTTCCTCTCGAGCCGCCCGGGGGCCTACAGCCAGCCCCGTCTCTTGAACAGCTTGTACAGCCAGAAGACCAGACCGGCCATCAGCGCCACCACCGCGGGATACGCCCACACCTGCCGCAGCTCCGGCATGTGGGTGAAGTTCATCCCGTAGACCCCGGCGATCATGGTGGGGACGGCCGCCATCGCCGCCCAGGCCGAGATCTTGCGCATGTCGTCGTTCTGCTGGACGCCCATCTGCGCCAGATGGGCCGAGAGGATGTCCGAAAGCAGCCGGTCCAGGCTCTCCACCGACTCGTTCGCCCGGGTCAGATGGTCGCTGACGTCCCGGAAGAACGGCCGCGACTTCTCGTCGACGAACGGCAGCCGCCCGCCCGACAGCCCCGCCAGCCGCGCCAGCGGCTCGACGAGCGGGAGCGTCGCCCGGCGGAACTCCACCACCTGGCGCTTGAAGGAGTAGATCCGGGACGCCATGTGCCGGACGTCCTCACCCAGTGGCGCGAAGACCTCGGCCTCCAGCTCGTCCAGGTCCGCGTGGAGCAGGACCGCCACGTCCGTGTAGTGGTCCACGACCGCGTCGCTCACCGCGTACAGCACCGCCGTGGGCCCGTGGGCCAGCATCTCCGGGTCGTCCTCCAGCCGCCGCCGCACCGCCGCCAGCGGCGTGCCCTCGCCATGCCGGACGCTCACCACGAAGCAGCGGCCGACGAAGAGCATCAGCTCGTCGGTGGTGACGGTGTTCCGCACGTCGTCGTACACGACGGGCTTGAGCACCATGAACAGCGAGTCGTCGTAGACCTCCAGCTTCGGCCGCTGGTGCGCGTTGAGCGCGTCCTCCACCGCGAGCGGATGCAGCCCGAACTCACTCGTCACCAGGTCGAACTCCTTCTCGGTCGGCTCGTACAGCCCGATCCACACGAAGGAGTCGCCCTCGGCGCGCGCCGCTTCGAGGGCGTCCGACAGGTCGGCCGGGCCCTCGGTCCGGCGCCCGTGCTGGTAGATGGCGCAGTCCACGATCATGCAAGTGATTCTTCCGCCGGTCCGCCGCCACTACACCCCCGTTAGGCTGGCGGCCATGCCCACCCTCATCCTGGTCCGGCACGGCCGGTCCACCGCCAACACCGGGGGCGTGCTCGCGGGCTGGACCCCGGGCGTCGCCCTGGACGAGCGCGGCGCCGCCCAGGCCGCCGCCCTCCCGGGCAGGCTGGCGGAGGTGCCGCTCGCCGCCGCGGTCACCAGCCCCCTGCAGCGCTGCCGCGAGACCCTCGCGCCGCTGCTCGCCGCCCGCCCCGGGCTGCCGCTGCACACCGACGAGCGCATCGGCGAGTGCCACTACGGCGACTGGTCGGGCCGCAAGCTCGCCGAGCTGAACGACGAGCCGCTGATGGAGATCGTCCAGCGGCACCCCTCCGCCGCCGCCTTCCCCGGCGGCGAGTCCGTGCGCGCGATGCAGAACCGCGCCGTCGAGGCCGTGCACGACTGGAACGAGCGGATCGAGCGCGAGCACGGCCCCGACGCCGTCTACCTCATGTGCTCCCACGGCGACATCATCAAGTCCCTCGTCGCCGACGCCCTCGGGCTGCACCTCGACCTCTTCCAGCGCGTCCACGTCGACCCCTGCTCCGTCACCGCCGTCCGCTACACCCGGCTGCGCCCCTATCTGCTGCGGCTGGGCGACACGGGTGACCTCGCCGCCCTCGCGCCCCGCCCGGACGCCCCGGGCAGCGGCCCCGACGCGGGCAACGCGGCCGTCGGGGGCGGGGCGGGGGCACCGTGATCGCCACGAGCAGTAGGGTGGTGACGCGGGCCCGCCCGCGGCGCCCCGCCTGATCGCGCAGGGGCCTCCCCCGAGCGCCGACCGCTTCCGACACTCCGCCCACCGAACCCCTTGGAGCAGGACGTTGTCCCGTCAGGTGTTCCTCTATGACCCGCCGGACCGCTTCGTCGCCGGTACGGTCGGGCTGCCGGGTCGCCGCACCTTCTTCCTCCAGGCCACCGCCGCGGGCCGGACCACCACCGTCGTGCTGGAGAAGGCCCAGGTCGAAGCCCTCGCCGAGCGCATCGACGAACTGCTGGACGAGGTCGTCCGCCGCACCGGCGGCGCCGCCCCCGTGCCTGCCGTGGCCCCGGTCGAACTCGCCGACAGCGCCCCGCTGGAGACCCCCATCGAGGAGGAGTTCCGCGTCGGCACCATGGCTCTGGCCTGGGACGGCGAGAGCCAGCGCATGGTCGTCGAGGCGCAGGCCCTCGTCGAGCTGGAGGCCGATACCGACGAGGACCTCGCCGAGGCCGAGGAGCGCCTGCTCCAGGACGACCTGAACGGGCCGCCGATGCTGCGCGTCCGGATCACCGGCACCATGGCCCGCGCCTTCGCCAAGCGCGCCCTGGAAGTCGTCAACGCCGGCCGGCCGCCGTGCCCGCTGTGCAGCCTGCCACTCGATCCGGAGGGACACGTATGTCCGCGCCAGAACGGATACCGCCGCGGAGCGTGACCCCGCACGAGCTGCTGACCCACGGCGAGCTCACGGTGCGCGGACGGATCAGCGGGGCCTCCAACGCCGTGCTCTACTGCACGGTCGAGTACGAGGGCCACAGCGCCGCCTGCGTCTACAAGCCGGTCGCGGGGGAGCGGCCCCTGTGGGACTTCCCCGACGGCACGCTGGCCCAGCGCGAGGTCGCCGCCTACGAGCTCTCCGAGGCCATGGGCTGGGGGCTCGTCCCGCCCACCGTCCTGCGCGACGGCCCGTACGGGCCCGGCATGTGCCAGCTGTGGATCGAGGCGAGCACGGACGAGGAGACCGGTGAGGCCCTCCTCGCCCTCGTCGAGGAGGGGGACCCGGGCCCCGGCTGGAAGGCCGTCGGCTACGCCGACCTCGGCGAGGACCGCACCGCCCTGCTCGTCCACGCCGACGACGAGCGGCTGCGCCGCCTCGCCGTCCTCGACGCCGTGATCAACAACGGGGACCGCAAGGGCGGCCACCTGCTGCCCGCCGCCGACGGCCGGCTCTACGCCATCGACCACGGTGTGACCTTCAACGCCGACGACAAGCTGCGGACGCTGCTGTGGGGGTGGGCGGGGGAGCCGCTGCCGCCGGAGGCGGTGGAGGCCCTGGAGCGACTTTCGGCCAATCTGGCCGAGGGGCACCCTCTCGCTGTGCGGCTGGCCGAGCTGATCACACCCGCGGAGATCGACGCGCTGCGCGCGCGGGTGGCCGATCTCCTGCGCACGGGACGCCACCGCGAGCCGAGCGGTCAGTGGCCGGCCATACCCTGGCCGCCGGTGTAGTCAAGAGCGCGTCTTCGGCCAAGAGCGGTATCCGGTTCGTATCCGGAACCCGCGTCCGGTTACGCTCAGGGCATGCATGCCTGGCCCGCTTCAGAGGTGCCCGCCCTGCCCGGCAGTGGCCGCGACCTCCGGATCCACGACACCGCGACCGGCGGACGGGTGACCCTCGCCCCCGGTCCCGTCGCCCGCCTCTACGTCTGCGGCATCACGCCCTACGACGCCACCCACATGGGGCACGCGGCGACCTACAACGCGTTCGACCTCGTGCAGCGCGTGTGGCTCGACACCAAGCGGCAGGTTCACTACGTCCAGAACGTCACCGACGTGGACGACCCGCTGCTGGAGCGGGCCCTGGCCAACGGCGACGACTGGACGGCCCTCGCCGAGCGCGAGACGGCCCTCTTCCGCGAGGACATGACCGCCCTGCGGATGCTCCCGCCGCGCCACTACATCGGTGCCGTCGAGTCCATACCCGAGATCGTCCCCCTGGTGGAGCGGCTGCGCGACGCCGGTGCCGCCTACGAGCTGGAGGGCGACATCTACTTCTCCGTCGCCTCCGACCCCTCCTTCGGCGGCGTCTCCCACCTCGACGCCGAGGCCATGCGGCTGCTCTCCGCCGAGCGCGGCGGCGACCCGGACCGCCCCGGCAAGAAGAACCCCGTCGACCCGATGCTGTGGATGGCCGCCCGCCCGGGCGAGCCCAGCTGGGACGGGGCCAGCCTCGGCCGTGGCCGCCCCGGCTGGCACATCGAGTGCGTCGCCATCGCCCTGAAGTACTTCGGCATGGGCTTCGACGTCCAGGGCGGCGGCTCCGACCTCGTCTTCCCGCACCACGAGATGGGCGCCTCGCACGCCCAGGCGCTCACCGGTGAGCACCCCTTCGCCAAGACGTACGTCCACGCCGGCATGGTCGCCCTGCACGGCGAGAAGATGTCGAAGTCGAAGGGCAACCTCGTCTTCGTCTCCGCGCTCCGCCGGGACGGCGTCGACCCCGCCGCCATCCGTCTCTCCCTGCTGGCCCACCACTACCGCGCGAACTGGGAGTGGACGGACGCCGTGCTCGACGAGGCGGTCGAGCGCCTCGGCCGCTGGCGCGCCGCGGTCTCCCGCCCCGACGGCCCGTCCGCGGACGCGCTCGTCGAGGAGATCCGCGAGGCCCTCGCCGACGACCTCGACGCCCCCGCGGCGCTCGCGGCCGTCGACCGCTGGGCCGCGGCCCAGGCCGCCGACGGCGGCACCGACGAGGGCGCGCCGGGCCTGGTCTCGCGCGCGGTGGACGCGCTGCTCGGCGTGGCCCTGTAAGGGGCCCTGCAAGCGCTTCCGGAAGGTGCGGCACC